>JAUVLX010000224.1 GCA_030600525.1 Desulfobulbus sp.
TGGAATTAACGGGGAAGCTTTAGGTGCTTTTTTTGAACAGAATGCAAGTACACTCTTTGGCATGTTTAACATGTTCTCAGGAGGCGCACTTGAAAATTTTTCAATATTTGCCCTTGGCATTATGCCTTACATTTCGGCATCGATCATCATTCAATTGTTGACTGTCGTTATACCCCAGTTGGAAGCACTCTCAAAAGAGGGGGAATCAGGTCGACGCAAAATTACCCAATACACACGCTATGGTACGGTTGTGCTGTCGGTAATCCAAGGTTTCTTCATTGCCTCTGGCCTTGAAGGGATGAGTGGACCTGGTGGAGCCGCTATCGTTATTGATCCCGGCATTCAATTTAAATTGATGACTGTGCTCACGCTTACATCTGGAACTGCATTTATTATGTGGTTAGGTGAGCAGATGACTGAACGAGGTATTGGAAACGGCATATCACTTATTATCTTTGCAGGCATTGTTGCTCGTGGGCCTGCTGCCGTCGGTAATTCCATCCAACTGATAAAAGCAGGCGAGCTGGCAATTGTTTTCGTGCCAGTTATGCTTATTGCCATGTTTGCTATCATTGCCTTCATCATCTTTGTAGAAACTGCTCAACGCAGGATACCTATTCAATATGCGAAGAGAGTTGTAGGGAGACGTGTCTATGGTGGTCAAGCTTCCCATCTACCGCTGAAAATCAATGTATCGGGTGTTATTCCTCCTATTTTCGCCTCATCTATCATGATGTTCCCTGCGACCATTGGGTCGTTTATTCAGATAGACTGGGTACAACGTATATCAGCTGCTCTTTCACCAGGAACGGTATATTACTACATTCTTTTTATAGCAATGGTTGTCTTCTTCTGTTTCTTCTATACGGCTGTTACATTTAAGCCTGATGATGTTGCTGAGAATTTAAAGAAGAACGGCGGCTTTATTCCTGGAATTAGACCCGGAAAGCGGACTGCCGATTTCATCGATAAGGTCTTAACTAGATTAACAGTTGTAGGTGCCATCTATCTTAGCGCTGTCTGTGTCATGCCCACCATTTTAATCAGCAAGTTTAACGTTCCTTTTTACTTTGGTGGAACGGCCTTGTTAATTGTTGTTGGCGTCGCTATTGATACAATTTCTCAAATAGAATCACACATGGTTATGCGTAACTATGATGGATTTATGAAGGCTGGTCGGATAAAAGGCAGGCGCTGAGGTTAAGTCTGTGACTGAGCAAAGTTCAAAAAAACGGATTTCTGTTAAAACGCCTGAAGAGATTGAAATCATGGGGACGGCCAACCGGATTGTTGCCGGTGTGCTGACTATGTTAAAAGACGAGGTAGTTCCTGGTGTCACAACCTACTACCTCGACAAAATCTCTGAGGAATATTGCAGAGATCATGGAGCGACTCCTGCTTTTAAAGGGTATCGAGGTTTTCCCTGCAGTTTGTGTGCATCAGTCAACGAACAGGTAGTTCATGGTATCCCTTCAAGAAAAGTGAGACTTAAGGAAGGGGATATCATCTCCGTTGATTTTGGTTCTTATTATAAAGGATTTTATGGCGATTCAGCCGTTACAATCCCGGTAGGAACCGTATCTGCTGAATTAGAGAGGTTACTTAGGGTTACTGAAACATCTCTAAAGAAAGGGATTGAACAGGTCGCCATAGGGAATAGGATTTCGGATATATCCAAAGCTGTTCAAACCTATGCTGAAACGAACGGGTTTTCAGTTGTTCGTCAGTTTGTTGGTCATGGGATTGGAAGTGAACTGCACGAGGCTCCTGAAATCCCAAATTATGTACAGAAGATGCCTTCTCCAAGGCTCCTCGCAGGTATGGTACTTGCGATTGAGCCCATGGTGAATATGGGTACTGAAAAGGTTAAGGTTCTTCGTGACCAATGGACTGTGGTTACTGAAGACTCTAAACCCTCTGCTCACTTTGAGCATACCGTTGCCGTCACTGATAACGGACCACTCATCCTGAGCACATTGGATTAAAGCCTGTCGGCATGTTACTAGTCAGGGTTTACTGATTTTTTAACAAAAGGCAAGAAAAGAGTTGATTTAATCTGTAGTTTTAGATATATAACAAACCTTTTCGGCCACATTACTGAGAGTGGATAGGGTATGGCAAAAGAAGAAGCCATTGAAGTTGAAGGAACTATTATAGAACCGTTGCCCAATGCAATGTTTCGCGTTGAACTCGATAATGGACATAAGGTACTTGCCCATATTTCAGGTAAAATGCGTATGCATTACATTAAAATACTACCTGGCGACCGAGTCACGGTTGAATTGTCTCCATATGATTTAACTAGAGGCAGAGTTACCTTTCGGGCAAAAGGCGGCAAAGCAAAAAGATAAACTTTTAATAGATGTCGGGTTAAAGCTATGAAAGTACGATCATCAGTTAAAAAAATGTGCAGTAGCTGTAAGATTCTGAAACGTAAGGGAGTCGTAAGGGTTAACTGCAAAAATAAGAAGCATAAACAGCGGCAAGGTTAAACTCGCAGAGAGAGTGAGACTTAAACAGGGAGAAATGTCTTGGCACGTATAGCTGGAGTGGATTTACCACGCAACAAACATATGGATCGAGCCTTAACCTATATTTATGGGATTGGCTTGACCTCAGCCCGCCAGATTCTTGATAAGGCTGACTTGCCTTATCAGATGAACAGTGACGACCTCAGTGGCGATGATGTTACTAGGATCAGGAAGATTATTGAGAGTGACCACCTTGTAGAGGGTGACCGGCGTCGTGAAATATCTATGGATATTAAGCGTCTCATGGATCTTGGTGCTTATCGGGGACGAAGGCATCGAAGAGGGTTGCCGTGCCGTGGGCAAAGAACAAAAACAAATGCACGTACTCGTAAAGGTCCCAAGCGTGGCGCTGCAGTTCGGAAAAAATAGCTACTGACGATGATCAGGCTGCTCTAACCAGAGAGTTTACGGAGTTATTATGGCAAAAGCCACTAAAGCGGCAGGCAAATCTAAGCGCCGTGAGAAAAAAAATATTTCTGAAGGAATTATCTTCATTTATTCAACTTTTAACAATACCATTATCACTATCACAGACAGACAGGGTAATGCTTTTGCATGGTCCACAGCCGGTGTTATCGGTTTCAAAGGGTCTCGCAAATCAACTCCTTTTGCTGCGCAGAATGCTTTAAATGATGCGGTAGGTAAAGCGAAAGAACACGGTCTGCGGAAGGTTGAAGTGCGGGTTAAAGGTCCCGGTCCAGGGCGTGAAGCTGCATTGCGTGCGTTAACAACACTTGAGCTTGATGTAACGCGCATTGTAGATGTAACCCCGCTGCCGCATAATGGCTGTAAACCGCCTAAGCGGAGAAGAGTATAAAAGAATAGGGCCGTAAGGCTCAAGGCTGTATCCACAGGTGATACAGTATCTATAATGGAGGTAAATCTTGGCTAGATACACAGGCGCTTCCTGCAGGATGTGCAGGCGTGAAAACCTAAAGTT
Source organism: Desulfobulbus sp. (assembly GCA_030600525.1). Lineage (GTDB taxonomy): Bacteria > Desulfobacterota > Desulfobulbia > Desulfobulbales > Desulfobulbaceae > Desulfogranum. The sequence continues at coordinate 3,472 of JAUVLX010000224.1, forward strand.
ATTTTTAAAAGGTGATCGGTGCTACTCTGATAAATGTGCATTTGAAAGGCGTGCATTTCCCCCAGGACAGCATGGGCAGAATAGGTTTAGGAAATCATCTGACTACGCTATCCAGCTTCGGGAAAAACAGAAAGTCAAGCAGATGTACGGAATGCTTGAAGATCAGTTTAAACGATACTTTGAACGTGCTGACCGGACAAAAGGCGTCACTGGTGAAAACTTGTTGATTATGCTTGAAAGGCGTTTAGATAGTGTGTTGTATCGGGTTGGTTTTGCCAGTTCCCGCAATCAGGCTCGCCAACTGGTACGACATAATCATTTCCTTATTAATGGCAAAAAGGTAAATATTCCTTCATTCCAGGTAACACCTGGTGATGTGATTTCCTTGAAAGAAAAAAGCCGTAAAAATGAACTGATAGTCGATAACCTTGAGGGTGCTGTTCGCCGGGGTGTACCCAGTTGGCTTGAAATTGATCAGCCAAAAATGCAAGGTACCGTTAAAGCTATGCCCAATAGAGAAGAGATTACCATGCCTATTCAGGAACAACTGATAGTCGAACTCTACTCTAAATAACCATTAGCATCAGGTAAACATGGCACAGGAACTACGGGATACCAATCCCTTTTATAAAAACTGGCACGACCTTATTACTCCTGAGCGTCTTGAAGTTAACGATGAAACCCACTCAGAACAGTATGGCAAATTTATTTGTCAGCCGTTCGAGCGTGGTTTTGCGACAACAATAGGGAATTCTCTGCGGAGAATTATGCTTTCCTCTATCAGGGGGGCAGCAATTACTTCCATCAAGATAGATAATGCCCTGCACGAATTCACTAGTATTAATGGAATTCACGAAGATGTCGCAGAGATCATTCTCAATCTGAAACAGGTTCGCTTAAAACTTAATACTCCTCAAGGCCATACGGTTGTTGTTGAGAAAAGTGGCCCTGGAATTGTAACTGCAGGTGATATCAATGGTGCACCTAATGTTGATGTGATGAACCCTGAGCAGGTTATATGTACGGTTACTAGTGATATAACGTTCCGTGCCGAGCTAGAAGTCAAATGGGGAAAAGGGTACGCACCTGCTGAGCTTAATAAAAAGGAAGATCAGGCAATAGGTGTAATCCCTATTGACTCAATGTTTTCACCAATCGTGCGTGTTCAATACGTTGTTAGTCAAGCACGTGTCGGCCAAAAAACTGATTATGACCGTCTGACTCTTGAAATAGAAACAGACGGCAGTGTGCCTCCTGAAGACGCTCTAGCCTTTGCTGCCAAAATACTTAAAGAGCAGATGGCCATTTTCATTAACTTCAATGAAGAAAAGGCAAAGGCTCCAGACAGGCAAGATAGTGATGATGATAATGTCAGCTATCCACCTTTTCTTGATAAAAATGTTGAAGATTTGGAACTTTCTGTCAGATCTGCTAACTGCCTTAAAAACGCACAGATTCAGTACATCGGCCAATTGGTTCAAAAAACTGACGCAGAAATGCTCAAAACTAAAAATTTCGGGCGTAAATCACTCAACGAAATTAAGGCGCTTCTCTCTGAACACGAATTAACTCTCGGGATGAAGCACGAGGGATGGATTTCACCCGAAAAACGTGAAGAGAATATAGACCAGTAACAAACGCTCTAAAACGTTTAGTATACAGCCTTACATCACGTAGAAGGATAGGAAAATGAGACATAGAAAAGCAGGCCGTAAGCTTAATCGTACAACCGCACATCGAAAAGCAATGCTTCGTAATATGGTTACCTCCTTATTAGAGCATGAGCGAATTGTGACTACTGTACCTAAAGCTAAAGAGGCAGGTCGGGTAGCCGATAAAATGATAACTTTAGGTAAACGAGGCGATCTTCACGCAAGGCGACAGGCTCTAGCGTACGTCCGTTCCGACGAAGTTGTTAATAAACTTTTTACCAAACTGTCCGAGCAATATGCTGAGAGACAGGGCGGATATACACGAATTATTCGTACTGGTCAACGTATTGGTGATGCCGCTCCAATGGCTATCCTTGAGCTCGTTGATTATCAGGAAAGTCTTGAAGGCGAAACTTCAAACGATTCGTAGTATTGTGATTGTTTAATGTGAAAGCTGGTATGAGAAATCATACCAGCTTTTTTTTTGTTTATTATTTGAGTTGTAGTCATGAGTGAAGCAAATACACCAGATATGCTCCTTGAAGGGCGTACTCATGTTGGTAAAACACCGTTTACTTTCCAATGCCATCCTGGCGTGAGTTGTTATTTAAAATGCTGCCATAATGTAAAAATTTATTTGTTCCCTTATGATGTCCTACGTCTAAAGCAACGTTTAAATCTTCATTCAGCTGAGTTTGTTCGCAAATACACCCGCCTAGGAGAAGGCAGCCATCCTTTTTTCCCCGGTGTCATGTTAAATATGGCATCGTCGGACGAACTGCCGTGTCCCTTTTTGTCAAAAGAAGGATGTACTGTATACCCGGATCGTCCATCTGCCTGTCGTACCTATCCGCTTGAACGGGGAGTTGAAAACTTACATGGCAACAAGAGACTCAAAATTCATTATTATCTGACTCAT
>JAUVLX010000173.1 GCA_030600525.1 Desulfobulbus sp.
AGTTTACTATTTTCTGAGTGAGCACCGTAGTAAAACTTTCCCTCAGACAATCTAAGAGCAAGAGATGTGTATGGATTATGTACCTAATTTCTTCATTAAGCGTTACCTGAGCTGTTTAGCACTCATAATGGTTCTCCTGATCGCAGGCTGTGATCGTCAGCCATCAACACCTCAACCTGTCGCTGAATCTGGAGTGTTGAAAAATTTCACCGGCACGTGGTCAGCAACGGGAACCAGACAAATAATGCAGCTAGAACCTGGCAATGAAGCTATCGTTTTCAAAATGAGCGGTTCCATGCTCCTAGCTGGGAAGGATCGGCTCAATAAAGGATTTAAAGCAGAGGCGATAGGCTTTTATGATGCCAGAAGTGGTCTACACGGACGAAGTGTCTGGACCGACGAGCGCGGCGACAAAGTGTTCTCCGAATTGCAGGCAGCCTCTGGGGATGCCGGCAATTTGATAGAAGGAACGTTCTTTGGTGGGACAGGACGTTACGCTACCATTCATGGCGGTTTCACATTCAAATGGAAACGCTTAGTTCATAGTGAAGACAGGACAATGAGCGGACGTTCGGTTGACCTCAAGGGATGGGTGCGTTTTGGAGAAGCTGAAACGACTCCATCCACAACCGGAGGCCAGGAATGAAAATGCCAACACTATTCGGACGTATTAACCTGAAAGTCGTTGCAACATTTACCCTGGCCATTGGAATCTGGTTTGCACCAATTCCGGAAGGACTGACTCGTGAGGCGTGGCATCTTTTTGCAATTTTTTCCGCAGCCATATTTGCAGTTATTATCAATGCTCTGCCACTGTTAACTTCGGCATTGCTTGCTGGCTCTATTGCAATTCTCACCGACACAATCGACCCGGTCAAAGCATTTGGCGGCTTTGCCAATAGCAGTGTGCTTCTGGTCATCGTTGCTTTCTTGGTTGCACAGGCCGTTGTCAAATGTGGATTGGGTAAACGGATCAGCCTCTATGTGGTGAGTGTATTTGGCAAATCAACGCTCGGCCTGGCATACAGCATTTTTATTACCGACGCTCTCATTGCCCCTGGTTTTCCAAGCAACACTGCACGTGGAGGTGTGCTCTACCCCATTGTGCTGTCACTTGCACAAGGAAGCGGCTCAGTGCCTGATGATGACAAAAAGCGTCGTCTCGGCGGGTACCTCATGTTTTGTGGTATGGCTAGCCTGAGTGTTTCATCTGCCCTTTGGCTGACTGCCACCTCTGCTAATCCGATTGGTGTTTTGCTGGCGGCGGAACATGGTCTTAACATTACCTTTGGCTCTTGGTTGCTTGTTGCTTCTGTGCCTGCGCTGGTGGCAATCGTCTTGTTACCGCTCATGCTCTACAGGGCATTTCCACCAGGGATAACAGACACCCCCGATGCACCACAGGCAGCCCGAAAAGCACTTCGCGAAATGGGTCCTTTTTCTCGTGACGAGTGGATTACAGCAGTAGTTTTCGTTTGTATGATTTCGGCCTGGATTTTCGCAGGTGTCTTTAAACTTAACCTTGCTGCGGTCGCTATTGCAGGTCTCGGGACCCTCCTGGCAACCGGTGTCCTCAACCTTGAAGATATTGACCTCCAGGGCGGCACGCTGGCGACGTTTTTCTGGTTAGCGTTGTTGTTTGCACTGAGTGGGCAACTCAACGAGATGGGATTTATGGGATATGTTGGGGAAGGAATGGCCTCAATGCTTGGCGATGTTTCGTGGCCGGTAGCCTATGTGGTTCTGTTATTTCTTTACGTAATGATGCATTATATGTTTGTCAGTCAGTCAGCACAGGTTCTTGCCCTGTTGGGTGTTTTTTTGAATGTTGGTATCCAGGCTGGAGTACCTGCACATTTGATGGGTTTTGCGCTCCTGTTTGCCAGTAGCTATTTCTCCACCCTGACCCCACAGGGAGGAAGCCAAAACGTGATCTTTGTTGCCAGTGGTTATTTAAAGCAGAGTGAACTCTATCGTCTGGGGCTGATGACGACCATCTTCTGCATGGTGCTTTTTCTGCTTGTTGGAACTCCATGGATTTTATGGATGGGTGCATGATACTAGGAGAGGTATCTCCTTTCTTGGCATCTAAAAAAAGTACCGCAACCGTACTTCTAGCTTATTGCTGTTCTGCTTTTCACCATACTCGGTAAAAGTACCACCACTGAGCCAGGAAAATCGAACTCGGATTTCCCAATTGGTAAAGCCAGTGTACAATAGCTCAGGGGTCAGGGTGTAACTGCTGTCCTCAAGGTTAATGATCGTGGTTATGGCTGGGGTGAAATAGAGGATATCAAAAGGCTCTTTCTGGTTAAACCGGGCATAGAGATAATTACGACCAGGCTGCGGCCTGCCATAACCTTTAAGACTGGCATTTCTCGCTCGCTCAAGCAGGTTACGACTGACAGCCAATTGAACATCCTCACCAGCATCCAGGGCAAACTGATAAAATTTTTCCATCTCCTGCTGAGAATATCCGCCACCATTATGATAGTACTCGATAATGGACGTAATATTCTGTGAAGACAGGTAGCGCATTCCGATCAGGAAGGCCAGCGCATCCTCTTCTGTTCCTTGAAAATTACCGTCCTGCTGCAGGGTCAACCTACTCTGGTTTTCTGTCCATGCCAGTTCTCCATGGATTTCAAAATTTGGCAACAGGTTCCGGGAAAAATCCAGGCCATAGGCAGTGGCACGGCTCCCCCCTGTACGAAGCAGCAGGTCGACATCAGTATCATAGAGTAAAAGATACAGCTTTGCCGCCAGGTTCATTTCATCCACTGCACCAAAATCATCATTCACATGATCATAGACAGGAAGCAAAACCGTCGTCAGTGCTGCGGTCTGAAAAACACCGATATTGCTTTTAATAAAATCAGCTTCAGCAGTTATATATCCTTCAAGTGCTTCATCGGGGTTATTGGGATCTTTACGCCGGTTAATAAAACCTACCGGGTTCCAGGCATACCCTTTACCCCATTTGTATGACTTTTTGCCAAGGCTCAGACTGGTAGAGGCCTTGGGCTTAAAGATTGCGTAGGCATTAAAAATATCAGCAGTATCGCTCCAGCCTAGAGTATCCTGTTGCCCAGCCGCTTTGAGCAACCAATGCAGGCTATATAACTCCTGGCTGTAACTGCCGCCAAGCTGCAAGGCTCCGAGCAGCTTATCAAAACTGGATTGCGGATCGTCAGCCAGGTTCAGCAGACTGAAAGCCGATCCCTGATTAATGTCCATATGCTCCCATCGGAGTTCTGTATACCCTTCCCACTCCAGAGATTTCTTCTCGATTTCCTCCAGCTCAAACGTGAACTCTTCATCCGCTGCATATCCAGGCGCAAAGACAGCAAACACAAAACCCAACAGGGATAAAACAGTGACGCTGATCGGCCTAACGCAGTGCATCAATTTTTGACATATAATTAAGAGTAAAGACCTCGTCATCAAACTCCCGTTGTTTCATCTTGGCAAACAACATGACCGACTTGTATCCCTTGTGCAGCGGACTGTCTGTTTCCAGGATCGAGGGCCTGATCATGCCGCCCCCGAAATCTTTAATCTTCGAGTAACGCAGGGTCTTAATCAGCATCCCGCTGACAGCATAACATTCTATGGTTGTGGGCAGAGTGGTCTTTTTGTCCACCACCATCATCAATCGATCATAGGCTACTGTTCCAGACTTTGCCTTTAACTCGAGCAGGTAACTGTCCCCTTTATCCTCAACGTTCTCTGCCGTATATTCTACGCTGTAGTCAAGCCGTAAGATATCAGAATTGTTAAACACACCGCCAACCACCGACTGGAGGCTGGTGATCCGCAACGGCTTGCCCACGTTAGGGATGTACAACCACATGTTATCGCCAAGACGCAGGGTGGCACGGCCTTTTTCAGAGGCAGGCGACACAAACAGGGCCACCATCTTGTCCTGTCCTTTCTTTACGGTATACAGCACAAACTCTTTCTTGCTGCCATCGGGTTCAATGTTGATCAGCTTACGGTACATTTCGTAGGAAGTAGGCTGCATCTTGGCATCAACCTGGCGCAACAGGTCGTTACCGTCAATGCCCCATACAGGAGCAACAAGGGCAAGCAGCAGGGTAATGATAAGCAGGGGGCTGAAAAACAGGTAGTGTTGTTTCATCTGTACTCTCCTAGGAGGTTGTCCGAGAATAGCAATTTTTTCTCAGATCGAGGCATTTTAGAAAAATTAGCACAGCCATATAATTACTATTGCGAGCATTATTTTTATAAAATAACGCTGACATGGGGAAAAAGGGCATTCTCAGACAGCCTCCTAGACGTGTCGCAATGCGGTGATAGGATTCATTCGGGACGCCTTCCAGGCCGGTTGGAGGCTGCCGATAACGGCCACAGCAATAACAATACCGACCACAAGCAGAACATCGCTGGTGCTGATCACTGGGGCCAGCAGCAGGTCTTTCTGACGACCAAAGTCAAAACTGATGTTGGATACATTCATGCCAGCAATGGCAACCAGACTGATAACAAGACCGATTAGGGTTCCTAAAATCCCAAGCAATAGCCCTTCAGTAAGAAAAAGGCCCAAAATCTTTCCCGGACTGGTCCCGATGGCGGCAATGGTGCCGATCTCATGAATACGTTCATACACAGACATGATCATTACGTTCATGATGCTGACCAGGACAATGGCAACCAGCATGATCTTGATAAACAGGGTCATCAGATCGATCATGGCTGCGATTTTGGAGAATGGGGAGAGGTTTTCCCAGGAATGGACTTCAAAGACCGGTTTTCCCTGCTTGTTGAGGATTCCTCCCAAGGATTCTTCAAGGTTGGCCAACACACCAGGCAGGGTATCCATATCTTTAAGACGAATGGCAATTTCACTGACCTCGGGTTTGTCGATCCGCAGTAGGGTCTTGGCATCACTTAAGTGAATATATCCGTCACGCCCGCCGGGTCCGGTAATACTTTCCAAAATCCCACGAACCACAAACGGTTGCCCATTCACCAAGCCATCTTTATTGGTTGCAACCAGGACAATGGTATCCCCAACCTTTACCTTCATACCCTTGGCAATGAGTTCCGGAACCAGTATTTCCCCCTTATCCAGCAAGCCCTCTTTTTCTCCCTGTATTATACGGTCAACAAGCATCGGTGACGCCTGCTGTTCCTGTTTAGGGTTGACGGCATTGATGCGAATATTGGTGGTTTCATTATAATTACTGAACATGGCACCTAGCTTGATGCGCATGGAGTATGCCTCAACCTCTGGACTGGCATCCAAAAATTCTTTGACCGTGGCAACTTGTTTCCCTTTGAGATTACGATTTAAGGGCAGGCTGTCGATGGAGGCAATATAGCCTTTACGGTGTACCTGCAGGTGACCCAGCATGGAATCAGTTATCTGCCCGACCATCATCGACTTGAAAGATCCCGATACCGATACAAACAACAACACCGCCACCACACCAAGGGTTATAAGGATTGAGGTCAGCAAGGTTCTTCGTTTGTAGCGCAGTAAATTACGCGCCGCTATTTTTAAAATATTATTCATGGCTCCCTCCCTGCTCGTTGCTGCCTGGCACCAACAGGCCATCTTCAAGAGTGAAAACTATCTCTGCATTTTTAACCACCTTGGGATCATGGGTGGAAAAAATAAAGGTGGTGTCAAAATCATCTCGCATGGTTTTCATCAAAGTAATAATCCGGTTGGCAGTATCGCGATCCAGGTTGGCAGTAGGCTCATCTGCCAAAACCAGCTTGGCATTGGTCACCAGGGCACGGGCTACGGCTACACGCTGCTTCTGGCCGCCTGATATCTGGCCGGGGTATTTATTGGCCTGATCCAGCATCCCGACTGCTTCGAGCAATCTTTCTACCTGCTGGCGCCGTTTCTTTACTGGCCAGTTTTGGACCATGACCAAAGGATATTCGATATTTTCAAATACAGTAAGGACCGGAATCAGATTGAAATCCTGAAATATAAACCCGATGTGTTCACCTCTAAAACGGGCCGAATCACTGGATCGCAGACCGACCACGTCCTCGCCCGCAACCTCCAGGCTGCCACTGGTAGGAGGATCTAAACAGCCTATCATATTCAACAGGGTTGACTTGCCGCTTCCGGACGGACCGACAAAAGAGACAAAAGAGCCAGCCTCAATGGAAAAATCCACGCCGCGAATCGCTGGTACAGTGATATCACCGGCCACATAATCTTTTGTAAGCTGCCTGGCAACAACGATGGTCATGAAACAATCCTCCTCAAAATTTGGGTTCTCTCATCTATTACAATCCGCATACCAGAAACAAACACATCAAGCTTCAACGTACAAACAGGACTTTACTTTACGCCTACCCGCCAAAAGGGATACCCAATTCGACAGATCATGTGTTTAATCGACAAATTTGTCGAACCGGTCAGTATCGCTCATATTTGATATGATGACGCCATAGGTATAGTAAACCACAATGAAAAAGAACTTAATATCAAAAACCATGTGCATATACACAATTCATTCCATGCAGTTGCATTTTATGGTATGGAGAGTATCTTTTTATCTTTCAAGGTAGCCTGAAAAATAGGGACAACTATAACAGCCCCCAGTTACTACATAATCCCAGAGAGTAACAGCGCGATGCAAGGGAAGATTGAGATCGATAAAAATAAGTGCACCGGATGTGGTGAATGTGTTGAAAACTGTCCGGGCGAGGTCTTTGAATTGAAAGACCAAAAAGCACATCCTGTACACATGGAAGAATGCCATGCCTGTCATACCTGTGAATCAGTCTGTGAAGAAGAGGCGGTACAGGTCAACGAGGCTGATTAAAGCACTTTTGTAGACGTTTTAAAGGGGTGTGCACGAATACGCTCTCACAAGCGTTTTTCGGGCAGACTTTACCACGTCTTGTTGCTGAAAAGAGCGCTCCCCGCCTTTCTGCTTACCTGTCGATAGCCTACATTTATGTACAAATAATAGATTAAAAATGTACGACAACACAAACGCCAACATGCTTTTAGCAGCTGTTTTTCTCTTATATCCTGATAGATGCAAGGCTGGCGGTTAGCAAACAGCCCCCCCTTTTACCTAAGATAAGCTTAGGCAACTCATGTCCTTTTTAGCAACACCAGCTTTCCGGCCATCAATATTTAGAACTGGCTTACATCTTGTATACGCACCCCGATTGACCCGACTTTCCTGGTGCACCATTCAAAATATCAACTAAGGAGTTGTCCGTAAATAACTTGAACATCTCGCATCCCATCTTCAGGTCATCTTTGGCTGATCTTCAATCACAAAGTCCTCAACGTAGCACAACTACGCCTGCGGCTTTGTTCAATTAGATCACCCAAATCTAACCTAAATATGAGCGAGATATTGTCCAACTTATTAACGGACAGCTCCTGAGGAATTCCAGATGAAAATATTACT
>JAUVLX010000311.1 GCA_030600525.1 Desulfobulbus sp.
CTTTGCAGGAATCTGCTTAGCTGCGCCAATACCGATCAGGGTAACACTGGGAATGAAATAACCGTATACTTCTTCACGAATAGCCATAATGAAACCTTCCTCTCAATCTGAGTTGATGAAATATGTTTTCACGTTCCTTTGAATCCAAATACTTGCATACCTCCCCTCTCTAGCAATCACCGTGCCAAACTCTAAAAGCACACGACTACGGCAAGTTACGTAAAATTAGTATTTTCACAAAAGGACAATCCTGTCACCAGCAACACGGTCAGCCGTGGCTAGCAGTAACATTAATGACAAAACACTATATGATTTCAACAAGTTACAAGATAATCAAAAAAATGACCCATGGAAAAAGGAGTTTGCGTAAAAATGACCAGGAGAAAACAGCAAAGGATATCAGCAAAAAAAAATCGCCGGGTCGGGCGATTTTTGTCAACGATAATTTCCTACTAAATATGATCTATATAAAGAAAGGGAGCAATGATCATACTCCCGATAACAGGTTTAACTATCAGTATAGTTAAGCAATTTACGATAAAGGGTCTTCCTGCTAATACCTAGCGTTTCGGCTGTTTTTTGTCGGTTACCCTCAAAGACATCCAACATTTTTAGAATATGATGTTTCTCTACAGTTTGAAGAGTAAAGACATCGTCACCGTTTTCTGATTGCTCAACAAGCTCCCGGGGCAGACAACGCTCTGTGATAATTCCATTCTCCGCCAGTATCATTGCACGTTCCAACACATTACGCAATTCTCTCACATTGCCAGGCCAGTTATAGCGCAGCACACAGGCCATGGCACTTTCAATCAGTTTATATTGAATGCCATCTGTATTTAAGATGTTCAGGAAGTAGTCAACGAGCAGTGGAATATCTTCCTTACGTTCCGCGAGGCAGGGAACGTGAATGTGAAACGCATTAATCCTGTGGAAAAAGGCCTCATTGAACCGCCCTTTTTCCACCTCTTCCGCTAAATGACGGTTGGTGGCAAAAAGGAAACGAATATTGACCTTTCTTTCTTCTTTTTCACCAACTCGCCGATAGATCTGGGTTTCCAGTGCCCGCAGCAACGATGCCTGCACCTCCATGGGTAATTCGCCGATTTCGTCAAGAAACAGAGTGCTCTCGTCAGCAAATTCCAGCAGTCCGTCACGGGTATCATCAGCGCCAGTAAAGGCCCCTTTCACATGACCAAACAACTCGCTCCGCGCCAGTTCTTTCTGCAAAGAGGCGCAATTTTTTATAATTATCTGATTGGCACAACAATTGGATCTCATATGAATCAGGCGGGCAACGACATCTTTCCCCACCCCTGAGTCTCCGGTAATCAGCACAGGAATCGATGCCGGGGCAACTTTATTTACCAGGAACATGATTTCATTTATTATTTTTGAATTGCCAATAAATGCAACATCATCTTCACTGCTGACCTGTTGTCGAAGAATCGCATTTTCCCGCTCAAGTACCACACGTTGGTGGGCTTTTGCCACTAACAGGTCAAGCCGTTCCAAGTTAAACGGTTTGCGAATAAAATCATACGCGCCAAGCTTCATGGCTTCAACTGCCGTATCCACATCACCATGTCCGGTGATCATGATAATTTCTGTACTGGTCAGGCTTTCCTTGAGCTTAACCAACAACTCAAGTCCTTTCACATCTGGCAGGCGCAGGTCCATGACTATTACCGAAAAATGAAGTTCATTTATCATCTGCATGGCCTGCTGTGCGCTCTCTGCAGTGAACACCTCCCGGTTGCCTTCACTTAATTCCTTTTGTAAAAGTCGACGGAGAGGTTCTTCGTCGTCAATGACCAGGATGGCGTATTTTTCTTGTGGCATCATGCTTTTATCCCTGGAAGTGTTACGAGAAACGAAGTGCCTTCACCTTCAACACTGCTCACCGAAATTTCACCATGATGGTTTTTGACAATGGAATAACAGGTAGAGAGCCCTATACCAATCCCCTGCCCAACAGGCTTAGTGGTAAAAAAAGGTTCAAATAACTTATCAATGACATCAGGGGGGATACCGTACCCTGTGTCTTCAACAATAAGTTCCACCCCACCGACTTCATTCAATTTGGTTTGGACAATAATACTTCCGCCATCAACAGTGGCGTCAAAAGCATTGGTCAACAGATTGATAATCACCTGTTTAAGCTGTGATTCATCCCCCATAATATAAGGAAGGTTTTCTCCTAGATCGGGCTGAACCGACAAATCGTGCCGATCCCTCAAGTGATGCTGAAGAATAAATAACGTATCAGTCACGCAATGATTAACATCAACCGGCCGCAGACTAGACGCTATTGGCCTGCTGAAGGTAAGTAACGTCTGCACGATATCCCGGCAACGATCACACTCACTGATGATAGTGTTGACATATTCATTAAAGTCGCCAGTCATTTGCGCATCAAGCTGCCCTTCCACCTTTCTAAAACGGCGTTTCAACCCTTCGGCAAAACCGCTGATAGCTGCCAGAGGATTGTTAATCTCATGGGCAACACCTGCTGTAAGCGTTCCTATGGTAGCCATTTTCTCTGCCTGATAAAACTGTGCCTGAAATTCTTTTTCCAGGGTCACATCTCTTTTAAAGAGGAGGACCTGCCGCTCTCCTGTCGGTTCGCTTTTAAGTGGAGAAGCAATAATTTCAAACTGCCTGAATTTCCCCTTTACCTTATATATAGCCAGATCCTTTACGATCTCACTTCTATCCAACGACTTGATGGCAGGACAGTCATCACAGGTAGTAAAATTACCGCGGAACACTTCGTAACAATATTGTCCCACAGGATCGGTATCACTGAACCATTCCCTGAAAACGTGATTGATCCGCAGGATACGCATATCTTCGGAAAGTACGACCATCAAGTCCGTGATACCGTCCAACACGGCCTGCATCTCCTTCCGTCCTTTGTCCAGTTCCACATTGGAAGTCTTGAGTTGCTCTACCTTTTGCTGCAACTCCTGGTAAAATCCCTGTTTGCAATGTTCAATCCCGATGAGGTCATACAGTGTCGTTGTCGATCCCATTACCATACCTCCTCGCAAATCTTAAGAAAATCCCGCCAGGATGCAGGTCCAGGATTGGTCAAGTTACAGGCGTCATTAACAGCCATTTTACACAACGCTTCCATGTCTTGTTTTTTGTCTTCGTCAATTATATCCCGCAACCGTAACGAGACATTCAAAGAAGCAAAAAACTCATCGAGCTTATCAATCCCACCAATAGCGGTATCAAGATCGGACCCTTTCTGCCCGCCCATCACAATACGCCCAATATCAGCCATTTTCTGAATATTATATTTGAGGTTAAATCGCATGACCTCAGTCAACAGTATCGGATGAATAACACCATGGCTCATGTCAAAATATCCCCCTAGAGAATGAGCCAAAGCGTGCTCTGCGCCCAATCCTGCATTACTAAAGGCCATTGACGCAGACACTGCAGCCGAACTGAGTTGTTCCAGGGCATCAAGCGACCTGGTTTCAACAGCGTGATGGAGATTTTTAAAAATCAGTTCCACTGCCTTCAAAGAATGCATTTCAGTAAAAGGTGAGGCGATCCGGGAGAGGTAGGCTTCTATGGCATGCGACAATGCATCAACAGCAGATTGCACAATAAGCGTTTCACTTTTGGTACGTAGAATCAATGGATCTACAATGGAAATATTGGGCACCAAAGTACGCGTTATAATAGACATTTTCACCTCACGTTCAACATCAGTGATAATGCAAAACTGTGAAATATCTGACCCGCTGCCAGCAGTGGTGGTAATCAACACCATGGGAGGCAAAGGCCGTTCAACCTTATTAGCCCCTTCGTAATCTCGTATCCTGCCACCGTTACTTGCCAGAATGGCAATGCCCTTGGCAGTGTCCATTGGGCTCCCACCACCGATGGCAATAATAACGTCTGTACCATTTTTCCGGTAAAGTTCGGCTCCCTGCTCTACCTGATAATCGCGCGGATTAGATGTTACCCCTGGATAATAGACCCATTCTATGCCTTCCTTTTCCAGAATATCCATCAACCGCTGGAGCCATCCGGCATTTTCAATACCCTCATCGCTGACAAGAAAAACCTTTCTTGCACCCAGCCTACGAGCACAAAGTCCGGCGTAATTTAAGCTGCCGCGCCCAAATATTATTTCCGGGACTGCAAATTTTGTAATTTCCATAATTTTATTCCTTGGGTCCCAGACCCGGCAAGTGTCTGTACTGGCAGTAAAAAAAAACGCTAGAGTCTCCAATGACTCATCGGATACTGCGTATTATCTAGCGTCTGTCCATAAAAGGGGATTTTAGTTTGAGAGCAGGTAAGCGCCAGACTCCGAGGCAT
>JAUVLX010000125.1 GCA_030600525.1 Desulfobulbus sp.
GGATTGATTAAACTTAAATCGCTCAACTTAGGTTAGAGGGGCTCAAAGGTTAAATTTTTTGAAGATTGACCAAAGGGCGGACACTTTATTATTTTGCTTTTACAACTCTTCTGCTATACTGAAGTTAAGAAAGGGGCAAAACAGGTTCCCTGCGCTGTTGGTGATCAGCGGAGTATTGAGCCAACTCTCTTGATTAGGGTAGCTGTTTTGTCGTACGATAGGAAACTTCATTGATTCCCTGAGGCGGCGATTAGCATTGCCCACCTATTTGCTTAGGTTTAATCATTGCGTTAACACGGCAGCGCGGGGGTTTTTTATATAATCGCAGCGGTCGGAATCTGCTGCGATACATTAGCCATCTGACGTACTGAAACGGGATGGAAGTAAGTACAGAAGCGGACGCTAACTGGTCCAGTGAAATAAGACAACTCTGATGAGATCAGGTTTATTATAGATGTGAAACTCTCCGCCGGGCAGATTTTACGAGAAAATTGATCGAATACCATTTTTTATTTTCTCGTTAACGTTTGAACTGAAGAGGACCAGGTAACTGCCAAGGTTTGGGCAGTTTTGTTAACATCCCTGTAACTGTTTAGTCTGACTGTGCCCTCTAAGCGGTCATTGCCATCGAATTCCGCTCTACCCCCCCTCCCCTTACATTTTTTACTGCAGTTGTTTGTTACTTATTATTTTGGGTAACAAACTGCGCAACATACAGGTACTTTCATGGAACTCAACATGATGACCATGTTTCTGGCGGTGGTAAATTTTTTTGCCGGTCTTGGGATTGGCATATATCTACGGAAACGACTCGTCGAAGGGAATCAGCGGAATCTGGAGTCTCAGGGACGACAGATAATTGAAAACGCCATAAGTGAAGCTGAACAGATAAAAAAAGAAGCACTTCTCTTGGCCAAAGAAGAGGCCTACCAGGCGAAGCAAGAAGCTGAGCGGGAGATTAAGATAAGTCGTCAGGAATTAAAGGATGATCAGCGTCGGCTTAGTCGAAAATTTGATGAAGTCCAGAAGGATTTTCAACTGTTGGAAGACCGACAGTCTGAACTTGGCGAAAGAGAGGGACGTGTTGATTCAGCTGAAAAGTTTGTTTCTGAACAGAAAACGAACTATGAAGCCCTTGTGGATGATCAGCGGTATAAGCTCGAACAAATAGCAGGAATAAATCGGGAAGAGGCAAAAAAACAGTTAATGGAGTCCATCGAAAGTGAGGCACGGATGGACTGTGCAAAACGATTGTCCCGTATCGAAAATGAAATGAAAATTGAGGCTGATCGGAAAGGGAAAAATTTAATTGCCCTTGCAATCGCTCGATATGCTGGCGATTACGTAGCTGACAAGACAGTTTCCATGGTCCCCCTCCCCAACGATGATATGAAAGGGCGCATTATTGGCAGGGAAGGGAGGAATATCAGGGCAATTGAGGCTGCGACCGGTATCGATATTATTATTGATGATACCCCGGAAGCTGTTATCCTTTCAGGGTTTAACCCTATCCGGCGAGAAGTTGCCCGGCTTGCACTGGAGCAGTTGATTTCCGATGGTCGCATTCATCCGGCACGTATAGAAGAGGTCGTGCAGAAGGTAACTGAGGAACTTGAAGTAGAAATTCGTGAATCAGGGGAACAGGCTACTTTTGATGTTGGGGCTCATGGGATGCACGTTGATCTTATTAACCTGATTGGTAGACTGAAGTTCAGGACCAGCTATGGGCAGAATATATTGCAGCACTCCCTAGAGGTGGCTTTTCTTTGCGGGGTTATGGCAGCTGAGCTTGGATTGGATGTGAAAAAGGCTAAACGTGCCGGCTTGCTGCATGATATCGGCAAAGCTGTTGACCATGAAGTAGAAGGGTCACACGCAGTTATTGGTCGCGATCTTGCCAAAAAATACGGTGAGCCAGAGGATATTGTATACGCCATTGGTGCCCATCATGAGGATCAGCCTCCTAAAAGCGTTCTTGACGTGCTGGTTCAGTCTGCAGACGCATTGTCCGGTGCCCGGCCAGGTGCCCGTAAGGAGATGCTGCAGAGTTATGTGAAACGCCTCGAAGATCTTGAGAGTATAGCGAATAATTTCAGTGGGGTGGAAAAATCTTACGCTATTCAGGCGGGACGGGAGTTGCGGATTATCGTAAATAGCCAAAAAATTCAAGATGATGAAGCGACACTTATGAGCCGTGATATAGCCAAAGCAATTGAAGAGCAGCTAACATATCCTGGCCAGATACGGGTAACAGTGATTCGTGAGACCAGAGCGATTGAGTTTGCAAAATAGTAGAAAAATAGAATGAAATGACGAGAAGAGCACGTTGCTCACATTGAGTGTTGAGCCGTTTTCTTGTTTCTCATGGAGATTTTTTACCTGACAATTACTTCGAAAGTATTTTTTTTGTGGAAGATAGCAAAACTCCTGTTGAAAACAGAATCGATTCCGTCGGGTTTAGCGGGGTGAAAAAATGGTCGAGAAGGACGGGGGCAGCAGCAATAAAGAGAAATTCGCAGACCGCGACGTAATGGTTTTCTCCTGCGGGGAGTTGTTACTCAAGGTAGATAAAAGAAGATTTTTCAGGTGCTGTTTACCACTATTTTAAGAAACAATACGCAGATATAATAAAAGCGGCAACCTTTGAAAGGATTGCCGCTTTTTATTTGAGTACCATCTCAGGAGTTGGCTGGACCGTTATTAATGGTGACTAGCACTCTCGGCAAGCAATTTCTGACATTCACTGCAAATGCCGGTGAATTCGATGTGGTGACCAATTATTTGGTAAGAGCTTGTTGCAGAGGCTTCTTTAACAAGATCTGTTATAACGGGCACATCAATGTCCTCAACCTTGCCGCACTGTGAACAGCGAATATGATAGTGGCTATCAGTGGTTGCATCAAAACGTTTTTGGGAACCACCAACTTCGATTTTAAGAATCATGCCGTTTTCGGCCATTAATTCAAGATTTCTGTATACTGTTCCCAAACCGATCCGCGGTAACCGTTTGCGTACCATGTCGTAAAGTTCGTTTGCAGTGGGGTGTGTTTTAACTTTGTTTAGCTCTTCTAGGATAACCTGTCGCTGGGTCGTCAGGCGGAGCATAGGTGATGGTGCATTCATTATAGTTTATTTGTATTAGTTATTAAATAAGATAATTATTCTCATAATATTAATCCGACCCTCTCTTTTTTTCAAGGTACAAATGACGGATAAGCAAACACAACTTTCTAGGGATGAGAAAAGTCTGAACATTCGTGGCCTTAATGTCTGGCCACCTCTTTTTCTTGCACCTATGGCCGGATTGACCCACTCAGCACTGCGGACCACTATTCTCTCATTCGGAGGTGTAGGGTTGCTCAGTACTGAAATGCTTGCAGCGCGGTGCCTTCCTGAAGAAAATGCCAACGTTTCTCCATACCTCATTCGAACTGAGCAGGAATATCCCCTTTCTTACCAGTTATTATTGAGTCAGCCTGATGTTCTCAAACCTGCAGTTGCAGCTCTTGAATCTCTTTCTGCCAATGCTATTGATATTAATCTAGGATGCCCTGCGCCACGGGTTCGAAAGGCTGGGGGTGGTTCACAGTTAGCTGCTAATGGTCAATTGGTCAGGACTATAATCAGGGAAGCGAGGAAAGAAACTTCCTTGCCCTTAACCGCAAAAATTAGGTTAGGTCGGCAGCTAGATGCCGATGGTCTTCTAGATTTTTGTTTGATGCTTGAAGGTGAAGGGGTGGATATGCTGACAATACATGCACGCTTGGAGAGCGAATCTTTTTGCCGTAAACCTCGGTGGGGAGCGATAGCGAATATTAAAAATAATCTTTCCATTCCAGTAATTGCCAACGGCGGCATCGATTGTGTCGATGCCGCTAAAAGGTGTTTGAGGGAAAGTGGTGCCGATGGTCTTATGATTGGTCGTTCTGCTGCAGCAAAACCCTGGATATTTTCAGAGATTGCAAGAGACGTGTATGGGGATGAATCGAAATCTTTACTGATGCTATCTCTGCCAAGGGTGTACCACGATTTTTGTCAGGCTTTGCAGGAAAGGTTTCGTGTGGAAAGACGTTTAGGCCGCTTGAAGGAATTTACCCATTATTTTGCTACAAACTATGCCTTTGGTCATCATTTGGCGAGCAGGGTACAATCAAGTGGCACTGTGGAAGAGGCCTTGGGAAGAGCTGCTGAATTTTTTGGTCGCACCGATGCTGAGGCTTTTACTTCTCTGCAGGATGAGTTGGGGGAAAACTTTATTTTTTTACCTGCGGATTAAAATAGCCAAACTGCAGGTTCGGGTGAGTGGTTTGTAACTGCCTCAGCCAATTTCGAATGCCGAGTGGTTCTTGTGTCGGCTGATGCTGGATTGCCCGGAGGTATATTTCTGGGTCTATATTGAGGTTGCGTAGTTGAATAAAATCAGGGTGACATTTGTCGATAAGCGCTGATAGCGCTTCAAATTCATCCGGGTCGTCAGTGAAACCTGGAAAGATGAAGTAGTTTAATGAAACATGGCGTTGGTAGCGCTTCATTATCTGTATTGATTGCTCAACATCTTCCAGCGTGAATCCCTTTGGTCTGTAGTAAAGGGTGTGCTTTTCCAGTTGGGCGCTGTTCATGGAAATACGGATTGAATCCAGGCCAGCTTTGGCGAGCCGTTCAACGGCTTCAGGTAAACTGCCGTTGGTATTAAGATTGATTGTCCCCTTGGTGGTTGCTTTCCTCATCGCTTTAATGCTTCGCTCCATGACATCAGCCTGCAGCAAAGGTTCTCCTTCACAGCCCTGACCAAAACTGACAATTGGAAGGGGGGCCGTATTGAGGTGTTCAATGGCAATTTCAGAGAGCTCTTTTACCGTGGGAACAAAGGCAATCCTGTCCTGGGTTGATGCACAGCAGCCCGATGGTTGCAGGGATATACAGCCGACACATGTTGCATTACAGACTGGTGAACATGGTAGAGGGGCTTCCCAGCGGTTAAGGAAATAGTTTCTCGCTGCAGGGCAGCAATATGTTAGACAACAGTTTCCAAGGTGTTGGATGAGCCTGTTATGGGGATGTTGCTGCAGTTTTTTTCGGGTTCGCAGGGTAATAAGGTCTTGGTCAAAATTGGCAGTGTCCTGCCGTTTGTCACTGTCACTTCGGAAACCAGTGACCCAGAATTTACCATCATACCAGCCAACAGCAGTGTAAGCGAAAAGAGGTAACTGCGGACTTTGTTGATCCTGGGTTTGATAAGCTGTGGTGTAAAGAGAGGTGTATGCCGGTGCCATGAAAGCGGCAACTGCCTGGACAGTATCAGCGTCATCATATGGATTCGCCTCCAACAGAGCGGGGGCGTCGCTCTCGGCCTCAAAACCGACCGGCAGTCTTCCTGGCAGGGTAAACAACTCACTGCCTTCTGGAAGCTCTATCAAGTCTTCTAGGTTTGGCTTGTAGTACTTTGCTGCAGATTGAGCAGCCATCTGCAGCCCTTTGTACTCTTCTATTTCTCCTTTACTGTTTGCAAAAACAAGAGAAGGAGTTTTTTTTGGGTGTTGAGGCTTCATGTGCTGAGAAATTACCGTGGACGGATTGCTGAGAGGATGGAGTCCACAGCAGTGTAAACATCCAGGTCATCACCGAATATGTCCTGAATGTTTGGGTGATCTATCAGGTTTTCAATGATGAATTGGGTGATGAACAGGCTGGCAATGTTGGGGTCTTGGGTAAGGTTGCGAATAGGAGCAATCTTATAGCGCATTTCAAATTCTTCCATGTCGCTCATGGCACGGAGTTGTTTTTCAATAGATTCCTGGATTGAGTTGACATCATTTGTCTCAATGATGTGCTGGTCAAGAAGCCTTTGCACCAGTGCTACAGAAAGTTCATTGCTGTTTTCTCTGGCTTTTTTTAGCAAAAAGAGACGTTCCCGGTCTCGTTTGCGGTCAATAGCGTCTATGGTCTTGTTGGTTGAGTTACTAGGATTTATGTGACGGGCCATGGTTGTGTACTCCTGTACAATCGACTGGGTAGTTACAGCCGGTAAACTGATAAAACAAATGTGATTTCTTCACAATGTACTTAAATTGTCTCTATGTCTGTGTGGCATGGACTCTTTAGGCACTGCTAGTTGCAGATTCGTTATTTTTTTTTGGTGTCTTATTCTTCAGCAGACTCACTTTGATATAAGCTGCGAAAGATGTCAATCTTTGTTGTTTCCTGCTTGTTAAGTTTGAGATCATATGTATGAACGTACTCAGCAGTCATACGATGGGTATTGAAAATGGGAACGTTGAGTTTGAGGTTGTTTACCGCTTTGGTGAGAAACGCCTCTGGTTTCGTGTAAAATGATTCAAGAATGGTTGGTAACAGTTTGTAAAAAGAACCTGAGTCTTCGGCATAAAGCAGTGTGCTGGGGTCTTCACTTAAGTCTGCTTCATTTACAGGACCATCATAACCGAATTTCCATCCCGTTTTTCCATCATGGTAGCCTTCAGCCCACCATCCGTCGAGCACACTGATGTTGGGTACACCGTTCATGGCGGCTTTCATACCACTGGTGCCGCTTGCTTCAAGTGGCCGTTTGGGGCTATTGAGCCATGCATGGACCCCTGCTACCATGAGCTTGGCAATGAGCATGTCGTATCCAGGAATAAAAACGAGTTTGCCTAACCCATTACTTAAGTCGTACAATTCTTCCTGGCAGTCGAGAATCAGTTTTAATACTGATTTGCCGGGTTCATCTTCGGGATGTGCCTTTCCTGCAAAAATGAAGTTAACAGGCCAATCATTGTCGACAAGTATTTTTGCCAGGGCCGGAATGTCGTCAAAAATCAGGTCTGCGCGCTTATAAGTTGAGAAGCGTCGAGCAAAACCGATGGTGAATACATCCGGTTGCAGCCAGTCTGGTATACTTAGCCTGGAAAGGAAGTTTGGCGGATCAATCCAGGTTTCCGTCATCTGTGTACGATGATGTTCCAGCATTTGATTGATATAGGCAATAAGGTGACGGTTATCTTCTGCCCACGCCTGCTGAAGTCCAGTGGTCAGCTCGGGGTAATCGTCAATGGCCAGAGAAGTAAAGCAACCCGGAATATCGCGCCATCTGCGAATGGAGGGCACCGCGTCAAACAAGGTAGCCCGTGCATCGCTGATCCAGGTGAGATGATGGACTCCGTTGGTAATCGCTTTTATTTTTTTGGCAAAGGCGGGAAACTGTTGCCTGGTGACATCCCTGTGTAACCTGCTGACACTGTTTATACTACGATTGATACGCATGGCCATGGCTGTAAAGTTATATTCATGGACATTGTCATCATCAATAGCTGCAAGGTTGAGTATGCGCTGAAAGGCAGCATGACTGATGGAGGAATACATCTGTTTGGAAAATCGGTCATGCCCGGCTTTTACAGGTGTATGAATGGTGTACACTATTTTTTGGGACACACGCTCTGCTGCTGCTAAAATATCGGCATCAGAGACAATTGAAGCGAAGTTGCTGCCAAAAATGGTTTCCAGTTCTTGCAGAATAAGGTGCAGGGTAACCGTTACCCCGTGTTGTTCATTAAGGTGAATCGTTTGCGAGGTGAATCCGAGAGCTGAGAGCAAAGGTAATACTGCACTGCCAAGCATCCTGCGTTGGTTTGCTTTGACAACATCTGAAGTGGCGTTGTAAAGTTGACGGGCCGCTTCGGTAATCCAATCTGGCGCACCGGGCAGACTGTAGTCAAAGAGAAATTCCGGAGTGAAATAATCCAGTTGCTCAGAAATTTCCATTTTCATCCAGACTTGGGCTTTGATCTGAAGAGGTTCAGAGTGACCATTGAAAAAGGGAATGTCAATTTCCAGAGGCTGCTCAGGGGCTTTTGGGTCGCAAAGAGGGAAGAGGGTCGGGGTGCTTTCCGGATTCCATTGAGTAGCATGATCTATTTGACCAATTTTTGAATCAACAATTTGCGAAAAATAGCCGCCGCGGTAAAGCAAACTAATTCCAAAGACGGGCATATGTAGATCTGCAAAGCTTTTGAGAGTGTCTCCGGCAAGTACACCCAGCCCGCCGCTGTAATTTGGAATTTTACGAGGTCCGGTGAGATATTTTTGAAGAATTGTATTGGCGAGGAGGTGTTTGCTTTGCTGTATGTCTTCTTTAAGTAATTGTTTTTTCAGTGGTTGAAAGACATCTGGGTCAGCACCAATTTCCATGGAAACATAGCCCACGGAATTGCCTTCTGGTGCAGAAAATTTCTGCCACACAGTATCAAAAATTTCCTGGGATACGCCGAAAAAGGTGCCAAACTGATTGGAGCACAGTAATTCTGCCGCCGGATCTGCCGCTGAGGCAGTATGAATATTATTTTTAGTGTGCAATGTATATTTCTCAAAAGGTAATGATATACTGATGTCAACCGAGTGTAGAAAGGCTGGTTTGGTTTTGCAAGTGAATTCCTTTTCCTGGAAAAAAATGTTGTATTCCTTCACGGGTTGAGTAAAATCAAGAGATTAATCTGTACACTATTACAAGTTAATTTATAAAATTGTTCGAGGAGGGCGTAATGCGCATTGATAAAACATTTTGTCTGCTCGCCATGATGGTGCTTTTAACAGGGCTCGGTCTGAGTGGTTGTGGCAAGAAGGCACCTGATGTTTCATCCGAAATGAAAAGCGAAGGGCTAGGTCCTGAAGAGTCTTTGGAAAGCAAAGAAACTGAAATTATGGAAGGACGGACTTCCGGCCCGATGTTACCAGTATATTTTGAGTTTGATCGGTCTGGTCTGGTCGGAGAGCAAGTGCAACGTATTGAAGGGAATGCTGATTTCCTTAAGAAAAATTCTGAAGTTAACGTGCGCATTGAAGGTAACTGTGATCCGCGTGGGACAAGAGAGTACAACCTGGCTCTTGGAGAGCGAAGAGCACAGAGTGTAAAAACATACCTTGTCAATCTGGGGGTCGCCCCTGAACGACTTGCTACTATTAGTTGGGGAGAAGAAAAACTTCTTCTTTTCGGGCATGATGAAATATCATGGGCACAGAATCGTCGGGATGATTTTGTCATTGTAAAATAGTTTTATTTAGTTTTTAACGCAAAACCGGACAGGTGGCTAACCTCGTCCGGTTTTATTTTTTGATCAGAAAACGTACGTTATAAAACACTAGAGGAGATAAACGTGAGCAAACAAATCAGGGCTTTGAGTGTGTTATGGTCAGTACTATTTATGGGATCCATGCTGATTGGTGTCAATGGGGCTATGGCTGCTGATGTCAAAATCGGTGTTATCAATATGCAGAAGGTGCTTGCCGGTTCTGATGCTGG
>JAUVLX010000232.1 GCA_030600525.1 Desulfobulbus sp.
TCCATACCGAAGGAGGGATGAGTATAGTGATTGACACGGATAAGGGGAAAGCTATCATCACCGGATTTTGTGTTATCCAGGAAAATTTCTCCCCGCCCATCGAAGTTCGAGCTATGGAGATGGAGGTAATCCCGCCGGGGACATTGGTCAACGCGTTTGACGCATACGATATTATGCTCAAAATCAGAGATATGGCTGACATTCTTATTCCTTTGCATGAACCAAAATTCGCTGCAGTTAACTCGATCCCGTAATTTTCCCCTTTTCTTTGAGCACTCTGCATCTCAGTAGAGTGCTCTCTTCCACCCTCCAGAAATATCGATAGTTTTTTTCCTTGCAACTTTTTCTTTCTTTCTCTAGTTTCTATAGATAGAAACACAAGCAAGGTGCTCTCACCATCACTTGTAAAAATTTCCAGGAGCCTGTCGGACTGACCCTTTTTTCTTCAATTCGTCGTTATTGTTGAAAAATTAATGCTCGCAATATTAAGTATATGGCTGTGCTTAATTTCCCAACAATGCCTTGATTTGAAGAAAAAATTGCTCAACCCGACAGACTCCTATGGCATCAACATTATTCACCTGACGGGATGTGACCGTTGTCGCTCTTGTAACCGTCATGCTTTTTTGTGTCACCTGAACGTACTAATTGAAAGGAGTTAAAAATGAAAAAAGTTGGTTTAACATTATTGTTCCTTTTTGCTGTTGCACAGCTCTCTACAGCTGCAACCGTGAAAATAGGTATGATAACAACCCTCTCAACAAAGGCTGGATATCTGGGCGAGGATATTCGCGATGGCTTTAAATTAGCCATTGAACAGGGCACCGGCACACTTGGCGGCATTCCCGTTGAGTTAATGGTCGAAGATGACAGCAGAAAGCCTGAGAAGGGAAAACAAATAGCAGAAAGGTTTATTAAAAAAGAAAAAGCGCACATCCTTACCGGCATAGTTTTTTCCAACGTTGCCATGGCAGTGGTTCCGAAGGTAGTCCGCCAGGATGTTGTTTACCTCAGCACCAATGCGGCTCCCTCTAAACTGGCAGGCAAAGGGTGTAATCCCAATTACTTCAGTGTTTCCTATCAAAATGACAACCTTGATGAGGTTGTTGGTCAATATGTAACCGAGACTGGACATAAATCTGCTTACCTTATTGCTCCAAATTATCCTGCAGGTAAAGACCATCTTGCTGGTTTTAAACGTTTTTATAACGGACAGATAGTAGGTGAGGTGTATACCAAGCTCGGTCAGTCTGACTATGCAGCAGAGATTGCGGCATTAAGAGCAGCCAAACCAGAAGCAGTCTTCTTTTTTCTTCCTGGCGGGATGGGGATTAATTTTTTGAAACAATATGCACAGGCAGGTCTCAGTAAAGACATCCCCGTCTACGGTCCTGCATTTTCCTTTGATGAGCGTATCCTTAAAGCTGTCGGCCCTGCCGCTCTTGGGGTGAAAAACGGCTCCCAGTGGACCCACGATTTAGATAACAGTGCCAATGTTGAATTCGTAAAGACATTCCAGGATAAATACGGTCGTATGCCAACCCTGTATGCAGCCCAAGGATACGACACCGCCCGTCTGATAGGGAGTGCACTCAAAGCTGTAGGCGGCAGCATGGGTGATCTGGATGCATTCAAGGCAGCGCTAAAAAAGGCTGATTTTGCCTCGGTTCGCGGTAACTTCAGTTTTGGTGTTAACCAGCATCCAGTACAAGACGTCTATATTCGAGAGGTTATACAGACTGACAGCGGCGATTATACAAACAAAACCATTAAAAAAGTTTTTTCCAATCATATCGATGCCTACGCAGCCGAATGCAAAATGTAATTATAGGGCACCCTACAATAAAACAGGATCCAGGGTCGGTCACCGGCCCTCTCACTTTTTATGTTACTTGTCGTTGAACAGTTGCTGAATGGGCTTCAGCTTGGAATCACACTGTTTTTAATGTCTGCCGGGTTAACCCTGGTTTTCGGCATTATGCAGGTGATCAACCTTGCCCATGGCTCATTTTACATGATTGGTGCCTATGTAGGGGCAACAGTTACCCTTTATACTGGTTCGTTCCTGATCGGTATTGCAGCCGCCCTACCCGCATCTGCGGTATGCGGAATGCTGGTAGAGGTCGTTGTGCTGCGAAGATTGTACAATCGAGAACATCTCGACCAGGTACTCGCCACATTCGGCCTAATCATGTTTTTTAATGAACTCACCCGCATTATCTGGGGACGTCAACCGTTGTTCATGGATGTACCTCACTGGCTCAGTGGCACCGTTGAACTGCTGCCCGGCCTTTTTTATCCGTCCTACAGACTTGCCGTTATCGGTGTGGGAGTTCTGGTTGCCTTAGGGCTATGGCTGCTGTTTTCTCGAACGCGAATCGGAATGCAAATTAGAGCTGGTGCATCAAACCGTGAAATGATAGGAGCGCTGGGCGTTAATATTAAGCTGCTCTATACTCTTGTTTTTGGCATGGGAACCGCACTTGCCGGATTGGCCGGTGTTATGGCTGGCCCCATCCTTGCCGTTGAATCCGGAATGGGAGAAAGCATTCTTATTCTCACATTTGTTGTTATTGTTATCGGAGGGATTGGGTCTATCCGGGGTGCTGTTGCCGGCGCATTACTGGTTGGTATGGTAGACACACTTGGAAGAGCATTTTTACCGGCTATATTTCGTTATCTCTTTGATTCTACAACAGCAGACGGAGCAGCAGCATCGCTTTCATCCATGGCCATTTATATACTCATGGCCGTAGTTCTTGTCTGGAAACCTCAAGGCCTTTTCCCTGCCCACAATTAATGAATCCGTTATTTCGAAAATATTTTTGTATAACTGTGGTTGCCATCATTCTGGCAATACTCCCTATTGCTGCTTCAGCACTTGGTCAGGAATATTACATTTCCCTGTTTTCGCGTGTTCTTATTTACGCCATCGCAGCGGTCAGTCTTGACTTATTGCTGGGTTTTTCCGGTATGATAAGCCTAGGTCATGCTGCTTTTGTCGGCATCGGCGCGTATGTAGTTGGAATATTTTTTTATCATTCAGCAGAGATGGAACCGCTGTTCATCCACCCTTTTGTTGTACAGGGCAGTGAAAACGGGTTGATAGTTATTCCCTTGGCCGTTCTGGTTTCCGCCATATTTGCCCTTATCATTGGTACTCTTAGTTTACGGACCAAGGGTATGCATTTTATCATGATCACCCTGGCCTTTGCCCAAATGATCTATTATTTTTTTGTTTCATTGGAAAAATATGGTGGAAACGACGGGTTATCTTTGTATTCACGTTCAACACTGCCAGGTTTGGACCTTGGCAACGACCTCCAGTTCTACTATCTCTGCCTCGTGCTTCTCGCACTCTTTCTTTTTTTTGCGACCCGTCTTGTCAACTCCCGCTTTGGGATAGTCGTTCGTGGAGGCAGTAATAATGAACGGCGTATCAACGCACTCGGCATTAATTCGTACTTTTATAAACTTGTCTGTTTTGTTATTGCCGGGGCTGGCGCAGGTCTTGCGGGGGCCCTGCTGGCAAACCAAACCGAATACGTAAGCCCTGGCCTCATGCACTGGACCCTTTCCGGAGAGTTGATGGTGATGGTTCTGCTTGGAGGACTTGGAACCCTGTTTGGACCGGTTCTGGGTGCAGCTGTATTTCTGCTTTTAGAAGAATTCCTTGCCATGTATACAGAACACTGGATGCTCTACTTGGGCCCTTTTCTCATCTTCGTTGTTATTTTTGCCAAAAGAGGACTTTACGGGGTATTGGTTGGAGGGGAAAAGAGCAATGGCTAAAATACTTCTTGAGGTTAGTAACCTCCTCAAATCTTACGGTGCCATCAAGGCCACCCAAGATTTAAATTTAAAAATTAAAAAAGGACATATACATGCACTGATAGGTCCAAACGGAGCAGGGAAAACCACGCTTGTCAATCAACTTACCGGGGATATCTTTCCAGATAGCGGCAGGATATTTTATAAGTCTCAGGAGATTACCCGTCTTAAAGACTATCAGCGTGCCCGTCTTGGTATAGCCCGCTCGTTTCAAATTACCCACATCTTCAGCAATCTAACAGTCGCTGAGAATATGGCCCTGGCAATCAACGCCCGCAGCGGTCACAATTTTCACTTTTGGAGAAACAGTCTAAAGAGTAAATCCGTTAGACAAAATCTTGATCACTCCCTTGCCAGAGTTGACCTTGAACATCGGGCAGGTTTGAAGGCAAGCCACCTGTCTCACGGCGAAAAACGGCAACTTGAAGTTGGAATGGCCCTTGTCGGCAACCCGGAGTTACTGATATTAGACGAACCGATGGCCGGGATGGGTTCAGGGGGCACGGTAGAACTTTCAAAATTAATAGCAAGTCTTAAAGGCTCTGTAACTATTCTCCTGGTCGAACACGATATGGATGTTGTCTTTTCCCTGGCAGATATGGTGACCGTCCTGGTTTATGGACAGAATATATTTACCGATTCACCAGATAAAGTACGGAAAAACAAAGAAGTGCAGACCGCCTACCTTGGGGAATCAACAGATGCTTAAGGTAGAAAGTATTGAAACATTCTATGGCGAGAGCCAGGCTCTGTTTGGAGTAACTCTCCAGCTCATGGAGGGGGAGGTAGTAACACTGCTCGGTCGAAACGGGATGGGTAAAAGTACCACCATTTCATCGATAATGGGATTGACACCGATAAAAAACGGGGCTATTTCCTTCCTTGGTAAAGATATTCATCGTTCCCCAAGTTATGTTATTGCACGGCAAGGCATTGGACTGGTACCGGAAGGTAGGCAGATCTTTCCTAACCTCACAGTACGGGAAAACATATTTGTTACAGCTTCCAATTATACCAATTTCGTGTCCCCTTACACCCTTGACGATATCCTCACTATCTTCCCTCGTCTTAGCGATCGTTTGAACAATTACGGCAACCAGCTCTCCGGCGGAGAACAACAGATGCTTGCAATCGGTAGAGCATTAATGATCAATCCCCGCTTGCTCATCCTTGACGAGGCCACCGAAGGCTTGGCCCCATTGGTTAGACAGGAAATCTGGCTAGGGTTGGGGATATTGAAAGCAAAGGGGTTAGCCATCTTGGTGGTTGATAAAAATATTCAGGCCCTTTTTAAAATAGCAGAGCGCCATTACATCATAGAAAAAGGAAAAGTCGTGTGGGCGGGATCCACTGCACAACTGCAATCCCTGCCAGAAATTCAGATACGTCATCTTGGAGTGTAAGTGTCACAAGGAGGTAAACAACAAAATATGGACGTTCAAAAAACAGATACGATCCATTTTCAAACTAGTGTCGCGTCAACGATGAAATGTCGAAATATTGCTCTGGATTTTTTTGGTCCTGGATTTTTTTAACGGCCCATCCATAATGGGCTATGTACCACCAGTTAAAAAAATCCAGGTGTGAGAAAAAACAAGCAAGATACGTCAAAGCACCGTTGACGAGACACGAGGCAACATCCAAAACTTTTCGGATTAATTTTGAGATTTCTCCTTTCGTAAAGGGCTTTAAGGCCAATGCTTTTATGCCAAGACTTTTTACGGAGTCATCATCAATTAAGTTGCTGTACCCCGTACAGAGGATAATTCGCACCATTGGTCATATCTGCAGCATCCTGCGCGCGAGGTCAGTACCAGTCATCTCTGGCATGGTCTGATCGGTTATCACTAGGTCAAATGTATCTGGGGTATTTTGAAAGGTTTCCAACGCCTCCAAACTACTGTGCTGAACAGTAACGTGATAGCCGAGCCTTTCAAGCATATCCTTGCCCATATCAGCGAGTATTGCTTCGTCATTAATAAACGGCAC
>JAUVLX010000025.1 GCA_030600525.1 Desulfobulbus sp.
TGGTCAGAACGACTCTTTTTCGGCGCACAGGGTATGGTCGGTCACTACCCCAGACAGCGGGGCTATAGTGCACCTGCATTTGAGGAAGGGCAAACCCGGCCTGGCAGTAACAACTCCGACAAAGATAATTATATTGAGGAAAAGGGGTATGACAACTGGACCGACTTTAGGCTCGAATACGTTCTTCCCCTGGGAAGTGGGCAGGACACGGGAATGGTCACTTATAACTTAAAAAATGGTCTGTTGCAGTCAACACCGGTGGGCGGTGAAATATGGAACCCGATGGAGAGCGGCATCACAACCCTACTTCTCAGACAATTTAATCGTTATCGCAGCTTTGAATCAGACGACGATGAACTTGACGCCACCACCCATCCTGTGCAGCTAGCTCTTGCTTATGACAATACAGACTTTCCAAAAAATCCGTCCATGGGCAGCTCACAATACATGTCTGTTACCCACGACTTTGGTTGGTTTGAATCACCCGACGACTGGACATTTATAGAGTTTGAAGCGAGTAAATATTTTTCTCTGGGCTCGTCAGAATATGCCAGACAACGCATTATTGCCTTGAACTTCTGGACCGGCGATGCCCCCAGCTGGGAAGAAACAACTAATGCAGACGGTATTGTCAAAGTAAGTAACCGCCCGCCTTTTTACGAGGGGGCCAGCCTGGGTGGTTTTTACCGGATGCGCGGCTACCCGCAAGATAGATTCAATGATCGTTCGGTGATTTACACCACGGCTGAGTACAGATACACCCTGGACTGGAACCCGTTGGGCAATATCTCATGGTTACGCTTTCTGCAAAGCGACTGGATGCAGATGGTCGGCTTTATCGAAGGAGGCAGAGTGGCTAATGAGTACGATCTCTCCGAATTACTCCAAGACTGGAAAGTGGATGCAGGTGTTGGCCTTCGTTGTCTGTTTGCCGGTTCTGTAGCCAGACTTGATGTAGCAGTATCAGAGGAAGGAACAAGCATGTGGGTTATGTTTGGTCAACCATTCTAACCCGCCACTCTAATCTGTTTTAGTGAGTTTCATCCTACAAGGTACCGTGACTGCAATGGCATAACACCAAGTAAGGGAAATATATGGAAAGGCTCCCCCCCCTGCCATTATCAAAATCCATTGAAATCGCCTATAAATCGATCAAGGTTCGTTTTTTTCGTTCCTTGATCACCACCACCAGTCTGGTGCTGGCGGTTGCCTTCCTCTGTTATATTCAAATCTGTAACAATCTGGCCAATGCTCTCTTCATGACGGGCGAACCGACGGCCCTGCAAATCCTTGTCAAAGCTGGTTTTGACATCACTCCCCAGACAACAGCCATAGGTGAAAGTGCCAAACAACAGTGGATAGTTGTCCTTTCACTCCTGGTTTGTGTGGTTGGTATCGTTAATGCGCAGCTCATGGCCGTCACAGAACGTTTTCGAGAAATCGGCACTATGAAATGCCTGGGGGCTCTGGACCGGGTGGTCCTGCTCCTCTTTGTAATTGAAGCTGGCATGCAGGGGATTGTAGGAGCTACTGCCGGTGCATTGCTCGGTTGCGTTAGCGGCGTTCTGAGCTCCCTTTCGTCTCTGGGAACTGCCATATTTGTGTCATTTCCCCTGCAAACAATCCTCCTCACCATGCTCAAAGCTACCCTCACAGGCTGCCTGCTCAGTCTGGTTGGTGTTATTTTTCCAGCCATTAAAGCAGCACGCATGGAACCAGTGGAAGCGATGCGGGTGGAGCAATGATACTTCTTGGGGCAATACACTCAAACAATACAAATTCACTTTACTCCGTGTCCGGTAACCTTCACCAATAACGGGTACTATGCAGCACACTATCGTCCGAACCACTGACGTCACAAAAAGTTTTCAGCTTGGCAAACAGCAGTTGGAGGTACTCAAAGGCATCAGTCTGACTATCGCCACTGGTCGCTATATCTCCATCATGGGTCCTTCAGGCTCCGGTAAATCAACCCTTTTCAACATGATCGGCGGCCTAGACAAGCCAACCTCCGGCAAAGTCTTTATCGATGAAGTCGATATTGCCCAGTTGGATGCCTATGAACTGGCCTGGTTGCGTTGCCGTAAAATAGGCTACATTTTCCAGACCTTCAACCTTATCCCTGTAATGACTGCTCTGGAAAATGTGACCCTGCCCATGACCTTTGGCGGCACAGGTAATGATGAAGCAGTTGAACGGGGAATGAAACTGCTCAAGCAGGTCGGCCTGGAAACTCGTTTCAGTCATAAGCCATCGGAACTCTCTGGCGGTCAGCAGCAGCGGGTAGCCGTTGCCCGCGCCCTCGCCAATGACCCGGCAATAATCCTTGCCGACGAGCCCACCGGGAACCTTGATCTCACCACTGGTGAGGAAATCATAGATCTTCTGAAACAGATGAGTTCAGACCGTGGAGTCACCATTATTTCGGCAACCCACGATTTCAAAATGCTCAACGTATCTGACGAAGTTATCTGGATTCGTGATGGCAGGATTGATAAAATAGAAAAACGTGAAGAGTTAAATATCTCTGTAGGCACAATTGATGAGCGATAAGAGCACCGCAATAGATTGCAGCAGAAGGATACGGTTATCGCCTGTCCCTATAATACTTTCTATGGCTGTGTTCATTTTGTCTATACTGCTTTGCACAGGGACAGCATCCGCCTCTCCATCTCATCTACCCCAAGTAAACAGTTTGCAAACTGCTGTTTCCTTTTTTTCCTCCCTTGGTGACCGATCAACAGCAACCGCTGGCACCACTGCCGCTGCTGAGTACATTGAAAAACGGCTGGCGGCAGCACGCCCAGCGAAATCGGGATATACTGATTTCACTCTTCCGGTCCGTCGTCACCAGGGTTCGCAACTCAACATTGGCAGCACCTCTCTCCCCATCCATCCACTTTACTACAATGCCATCACTCCGCAAAACCTTTCCGCAGAGGGGTTACAGGGTGATCTTATATATGTCGGCAAAGGCGAGCTTGGGGATTTTAATGGTTTTGAAGTTGTCGGATCGATCGTCCTCATGGATTTTGACTCAGGTCGCAATTGGCTCAATGCAGCTTCCCTTGGCGCAAAAGCACTGATTTATATTGGGGGTGCCAGAGCAAATCGCCCTCAGTTTCTCGACAAAGAGGAGCTCTCCCCTATCCAATTCCCCTGCTTTTGGACGACAAAAACAGAGCTTGCCAGCCTCCTTTCCTTGCCGCTCTCCAAAAAACGTCAACCGCTTGCAAAAGCCGTTACTCTTACAAGTTCCATCCGGTGGGAGCAAGGTACGGCACGCAACCTGTACGCTCTTTTCCCTGGCACTGATCCAACAAAAAAAGATCAACTCCTTGTCGTTGAAGCCTTTTACGACTCCTCATATTTTATCCCTGGATCCTCCCCCGGTGCTGACGAGGCTCTTTCCATTGCCTCTCTGCTTGAGCTGGCTGATTTCCTCCATGACAATCCCCCCCAAAGGCCATTTTTGCTTGTGGCGACCAGTGGTCATGACCAGGAGCTTGCAGGCATGCGGGAAATAATTTGGACAGCCAATGTCGCCTCCAAAGATCTCCGTAAAATGGGAAAGAAAATCAAGGCAGATAAAAAACTGCGCAATCGCTACATAGGAGCACTCCAAGATTTTATTGCAGGCCAATTAGAAGAACTCGATGGCATGAACCTGCAGGCTGGTCTGCAAGAAACTGTAAAGCTCGACATTGATCGCATCTCAAACGAGTTAATGGATCTTCGCATGGCCAGTGAGACGTCTGAGTCAAACAATCGCATCAAGGTGCTTGCCAAAAAAAGAATGCTTCTTCGTCAAATTAGCTGGCGGACTAGTTTCAACGACCTTAGCCAAGAAGATACAACGCTCCTTATACCGCTCGCTCAATCAGCAATCAACAGCCACCTCAATGTCCTGACCGAACTCAACGGCCAGCAAAAGATGCTGAAAAAAAGCAGACAATTTCGGTCACTACTTGCTGAATTTGAGCCCCGCGCTATAGTTTCGCTCCATCTATCAAGCCACGGCAATGGACTTGGGGCATTTGAACGCGGTTTCATGTACCCGCTTCGCTCCAGAATCAACCGAACCGGTGCCTTTCGTGAAATAGATGAAGCCCTGCAACAGGTTGCAGCAGCAACTCCGGAAACCGCACCCATTTTCATCTCAACCCTTCGCCCAGACAGGCTTCACCCCTGGCAAGACCTACTACCCGATAGGCCGCACTTGGGGGGAGAGGTGAGTTGTCTCGCGGGGTTGCCAGGTCTGTCACTCGTTACCACCGGTGATCTCAGATCCAAATGGGGGACGCCCTTTGACACAACCGATCATATTGACTGGAACAAAGCCACCTACCAGTGGCAATTGGCCAACTCACTGATCATGGGTCTCGACAAGGCGGCAGATCTGCCCCTTGGATACATTCGCGATGGTTTTGCAACGGTATCAGGCAAAGCCGGCCTGCTCCTGCACGGTGAACTGTTTGCAGAACAACCCGCTCCTGAGACCATGCTGCTTGCCTTCCAGGGACCAGCCCGCTACCACCTTCTTACCGATCTCCAAGGGCAATTCCTTCTCAAGGGAGTGGCAGATAAAAAACACGTGCAGGACAAGGTTATCCTTGAAGGATATAAATTTTCAACCGTCGATGATGGTGCCAACTGGGCCATTGACAAAAAGCTGACCGGCAAAGCTGCTTATCGGATCAAGATGCAGCGCCAAGACATGCGTACCGACCTAGTCATGTTCAACTGCAAACAGGTAACCTTTTTCAATCTGCTTGAGCCACGCAGCCTCCGCTACATGACCAAGCTGCAGTTGATTGACGGGCGCAGAGAAGCCCCTCCACTTCGCTACTGGTACAGCCGTATTGATACGAGATCCTCCATCATTGCTTCTCTTTTTCTTGAACCGGGTACACGAATAAAATTGACCCTTTCAGACACTATCCTCAAGAAAAAGATGCTCCTTATCAATTCAGACCAGCTTCATCCGCTAGGCCAGGGATACGAGGTTGACACACATCCTTCCCTCTATCATACCAGCTACCTGACCGCTCGTGACCATTGGGCATTGCTTGCGCCCCGAATAGCCAATCTTGAACGCCACGGTATCCATAATGAACGTATCAAAGATCTGCAACAACAGGGGGTGAAAGCACTCAACGCTGCTGAGCAGGCTCTGGAAGAAAAACAGTATCAACTTTTCAGCGAAGCGGCAAACACCTCCTGGGCACTAGCCAGCCGGGTGTATGAAGATGTAGAAAAAACGCAGAAGGATGTCTTGTTCGGAGTACTTTTTTACATCGCACTTTTCGTGCCCTTTGCTTTTTGCATGGAACGGCTCATATTTGGCTATGTTTCGATTTACAAACGAATCATAGCCTTTACTCTTATCCTGTGCCTCCTCATCGCTATCATTGCTCAGGTGCACCCTGCCTTTGCCCTGGCCTACAGCCCAACAGTTGTTATTCTTGCCTTTTTCATTATCGGTCTCTCCTTGCTGGTAACCATGATCATTCTCCTCCGGTTTGAAAGTGTGATGATATTGTTAAAACGCATAGCTTCCCATAAACGACCGGTGGAAATTTCTACCTGGAAGGCCTTTATGGCTGCCTTCTACTTAGGAGTTTCCAATCTACGCCGGCGACGTCTCAGAACAGCCCTGACCTGCCTGACCCTGATAATTCTAACCTTTACCATCATGAGTTTTACCACGGTCAACACCATGCGCAGGCAAAACAAACTCAATTTTGAGAAACAAGGCACCTACCAAGGAGTCCTTTTCAAAGACATTGGCTGGACTAAGCTACCAAGAGAGACCTTGTCAACATTCAAATCGCTGTTTAACGGCGAGGCAATTGTTGGCCCCAGAGTTTGGCTCAGCGCTGAAGATCCCACCCGAGCAGCCCGTATTCAGGTTAATTGGCAGAAACACCCTTTTCTCGTTCAGGGTCTTACCGGACTCTCCTCCATGGAACCCAAACTGAGCGGCATTGATACTATTCTCCTCAAAGGCCGCTGGTTCAACAGTGATGAACCTAACGGGGTCATCATTCCTGCCAGCCTGGCGGCACGGATAGATATAGATCCAGATAAACCTGATCAACCGACCCTCAACCTCTGGGGCATACCCCTCAAAGTGACCGGTATTTTTTCGGAAAAACTCCTCCAAAATTTTACCGACCTTGATGGCGAAATGCTGACCCCTGCTATTTTCCCTTCCGAAAGCATGCGGGAAATGACAGAAGTGGAAAAAGAAGCCCTGGAGTCGGGAGAAGATGTGCATAACTTTCAAGGTCGATACCGGCATATAAGTACCGACCAAGTGCTTATTCTACCTGCAAAAACATTACTGACCCTTGGGGGAGAATTAAAAAGTGTTGCCCTGACAACACCTCAACTCATCAATGATGACATGCTTACCACCCTGACGGACAGATTTAACCTAACCCTGTTCAGCAGTGAACCAGATGGCGTTTTTGTATATAATGCCAGTGATACCATGCAGTATTCGGGTATGCCCAATATCATCATTCCACTGGTCATATCCATCCTTATTGTCCTCAATACAATGATCAGTTCAGTATATGAGCGAAAAAAAGAGATTGCGGTCTACACTTCTGTAGGGCTCGCTCCCACCCATGTCTCGTTCCTGTTCATTGCCGAGGCACTTGCCTTTGCCGTTATCTCAGTAGTTCTCGGGTACCTGTTGGCGCAGATCAGCGCAGGTTTTCTGGCTGGTACCAGCCTCTGGGAAGGAATTACCGTTAATTATTCATCAACAGCCGGCGTGGCTGCCATGATCTTGGTAATGGGGGTAGTTCTCTTGTCTGTCATTTATCCATCAAAGGTCGCAGCATCCATTGCCATACCTGATGTCAATAAAAGTTGGGTCATGCCAGATGCTGAGCAAGATACCCTGACAGTGACGTTACCATTTTTAATGCGCTTTCATGAACATGCTTCCATCTGCGGTTTTTTGCACGCCTATTTCAGCGCCCACCAGGATGTCTCTCACGGCATTTTTTCCACTGGCCCCATTGAAATTATTGATGCTACCCACATGGAAGATTCCGTTCAGCACCGGTTACCCATGGCTGATGACTGTCTCCACCTGCGAGCCAAAGTCTGGCTTGCCCCCTTTGATTTCGGCATCCTGCAGTGGGTTGATCTCCGATTCTGCCATGCACGGGAAGGCAATGATTTTCTTGAGATAAGTGTTCTTTTGACCAGAAAGGCTGGTGAATTTGGGGTATGGAGGCGGGTAAACAGCGCCTTTATCCATACCCTACGCAAGCAGCTCCTTGTCTGGCGATCACTTGACAAGGAAGGACATGCTCAATACGCCAAAGTCCTTGATCAAATAACAACATCCGAAAATACCGAGGAAACAGCATGAGTTCCCCTCAAAAAACATCCCTTAAACCTATCCGCCTACGGGCGGTTCTCCTGGGAACGATGCTGGCCGCTGTTATCTGTGCACTCACCCCGATCAACAACATCTATAACCAGGCAACTCCCCTGGGTGGTGGTCATTTCCCCCTTGCGCCGTTTTATGTCCTCATCACCACATCCCTGCTAGCCGGAATAATCAGCAGAATCTTGCCAACAGCACGGCTCATAACCGGCCAGGAACTTTTGGTCGTCTGGATACAGATGGTCATTGCCTCGGGCATTGCCTACACCGGACTCACCCGGACCTTTTTCATCAACCTGACCGTCCCTTTCCAATTTGCCACCGCCGAAAACAATTGGCAGGCAACGCTTCAACCACTTTTACCCGACCTCCTCTATCCTGGGGAAGGTGCCATCACTGGCCTTTACAATGGTCTAGCCAACGGTCGTCATATGGGATGGCTGGAGGTTATTGCCAACATCCCGTGGCAACACTGGATAAAACCGCTCCTGGCTTGGGGTATTTTTATCCTGCTTTGCTACACGGTCATGATTGCTCTCGTCAACCTGCTTTCACGGCAATGGATCCACAACGAGCGCATGAATTTCCCGCTGCTACGGGTCCCGCTCTTGATGGCCGAAAGCTTTGACAACAATGGCTTGCGTTCCTTTTTGTTGAACCCCTATCTTCTGTGGGGACTATCAATACCTGTTACCCTGCACCTGCTCAATGGGCTCAACTATTATTTCCCGTCTGTTCCGACCATTCCCACCCTGATCCTTGCCGGACCTTATTTTCCCAAGGTGGGTCTCCTTTCAGGTTTTATAAAACTCAAAATTTTCATTTATCCCATATTTATCGGTTTTGCCTTCCTCGCTGCCCGCCAGGTTTCCTTTTCCTGCTGGCTCTTCTTTCTTCTTGGCAGTCTGCTGATCGGTCTACTCAGCGTGTTGGGTTATAATATCCCAGCCTCTTCTCTGGGCGTCACCTTTGGCCCTACCCTGGCCCGCCCTGAAGAGACGCAGATGATTGGTGCCTATGGCGTTTTTTTTGTCTTCCTTGTCTGGTTATCCAGGCATCACCTGCAACATATCGTTAAACAGGCTTTTACCACCGGACCAGTAACCGTCAACACCGAGTGGTTTTCCATCCGCCTCTCCTTCTGGATAGCTGTGGCCGGGATGGCAGCCATTGTGGGCTGGGCAATCTTTTTCGGCATGCAGCCGACAACGGCCCTGCTCATGGTTTTCGCTTTTTTTATGATTACCCTGGTTGCCTCCAGGATCATCTGTCAGGGAGGTCTGGGTTATTTTACGCTTACAGCTGCGCCTCTTGATGGGTTGCTGGTTATCTTTGGCCCGGCACTTTTTAGCAAAGTCGGTCTGCTGATTGCGGCGGTGGCACAAAAGGTATTATTTGTCGATCTCAGAGAATCACTAACCGCCTCTTTACTCCATGCACGTGAAGTGCATCATAACATGCAAAACAGGCGGTTACTGCTCTTTGGAATCGGACTGACAGTGACAACGGCGGTTGTAGTTTCTTTCATTGCTATGCTTGCCCTGTGTTACAAATATGGCATTCGTGAACTGCAGCTGGAATGGGCAACACGTACATCTCTTGGGGTCTATGAAAACATTGTCCGCCTCAATGACACTGGGGTAGAGGCCGGTCACTGGGTAAAAATATTTTCCATCATAGGGGCAGTGGTTATGCTTATCCTGGTCACCTGTTATCACCGCTTTTACTGGTGGCCCATCCATCCTCTTGGCTACCTCACGGCCTATTCCTCCGCCATGCGCATCCTCTGGTTTTCTTTTTTTCTCGGGTGGATGTGCAATGCGCTGTGTATGCGGTACGGAGGGGTGGTTTTATTTAAAAAACTACGATTCTTTTTCATCGGCCTGATCATAGGCGACCTCTTTATGGGGGGCACCTGGGCCATAATCGGCTTGTTTGCCGATGGCAGCTATCAGGTTCTGCCTGATTAACAACAAAAACACCTCACACCAGTCAACAGGTATAACAGTCGCATGTATGATGACAAGGAACTAAAAGAATACCGGGATCTACTTAAGACTCCTGATACATTTGAAGAAGGTTTTGACTGGAAAACCGTTGTTGGTGCGGTCTTCATCGGTTTTCTCATGATGCCCGGTTCCATGTACCTGCAACTGGTCATAGGGTCAGGGATTGGCCCTGCTGCGCGCTGGGTAACGATTATTCTTTTTGCTGAAATTGCTAAAAGAGCACATACCAACCTGCGGCAGCAGGAAATTTTCATCCTCTATTACATGGCCGGGGCAGCATTGGCATCTCCTTTTCAAGGACTGCTGTGGAGCCAATATCTGGTACAGTCAGACGCAGCCAGGATGCTCGGAGTTGCTGAATTTATTCCCACCTGGATTGCGCCTGGTGCAGGCTCTGACTCCTTGCTCCAGCGAACCTTTCTCCACCGGGACTGGCTTATCCCCATCCTGCTCCTTGTCGGCTCACAGATCATCCAAAGGGTAGATCGTTTCGGCTTAGGGTATGCCCTGTACAGGATCACCTCAGATGTCGAAAAACTCCCTTTTCCCATGGCACCGGTCGGGGCACTGGGTACCATGGCCCTTGCCGAGTCTACTGAAGAAAAGAAAACAGGATGGAAATGGCGAGTCTTTTCCATTGGTGCGGTTATAGGTCTGGCCTTTGGCAGTATTTATGTTTTGCTCCCGGTCGTATCCGGCTTAATCTTTACCGAACCGATACGATTAATTCCTATCCCGTGGATTGAATTGACCAGGCATACCGAAGAACTTCTGCCTGCTGTGGCAACAGGTATCCAGTTGGATTTAGGGTTGGTCTTTCTCGGGATGGTACTCCCGTTCTGGGCCGTTATGGGTGGCATGATCGGGATAATTATCACGATTTTCCTGAACCCAATCCTCTGGGACAAAGGTATCTTGCACCGCTGGCACCAGGGAATGGGTACAGTGGACACTATATTTGCCAATAATTTTGATTTTTACATGAGCTTTGGTATTGGCCTGGGACTAGCTATAGGGGTTATTGGAATCTGGTCGGTGCTCCGCTCCTTTAGTAAAAGTGGACCGGAACGTGGGACACTCAAGGATCTCTTCAATCCGCCGGCAGGCAGAGGGGATATTAATTTCTGGATGTCCATCGGTATCTACGTTTGCTCCACCCTTTCCTACGTACTGCTTTGCATGTGGCTGGTACCCAATTTCCCCTGGATTTTTTTCCTTGGCTACGGCTTTATCTACACACCGGTCATTTCCTACATCACTGCCAGGATGGAGGGTATTGCCGGCCAGTTTGTGAGCTTGCCACTTGTGCGGGAGGCAAGTTTTATTGCCGGTGCTAAATATTTCGGATACCAGGGGATTGAAATATGGTATGCCCCTATCCCTATCCATAATTACGGTGAAGCAACGGTCGGGTTCAGGGAAATAGAACTAACAGGCACCTCGTTGCGTGGAATCATCAAGGCAGAGCTGGTTGTTTTCCCGGTGGTCATGATCTCCAGCTTACTCTTTTCCCAGTTTATCTGGAGGCTGGCACCCATTCCCTCTGCAAGCTATCCTTACGCCCAAGAACTGTGGCATTTGCAAGCCTTGAATACACTTCTGATGCAGACCTCAACCCTGGAGGGAAACTCCCTCTTTTTTCAGGCACTCAAGGCATCTTATGTATTTTCAGGTCTGGGATTGGGCCTGGTAATGTATATGATCCTCAGCCTGCTTGGTCTGCCTGTGCTGCTGATCTACGGAGTTGTCAGGGGACTTGGTCAATCAACCCCCCACGGGATTATCCTGGAGGTTGCAGGAGCTTTACTGGGGCGTTACTATTTCCACAAACGCTATGGTTCCATGTGGCGACAATACGCACCAGTTCTACTGGCTGGCTTTGCCTGTGGCATGGGTTTGACAGGTATGTTTGCCATGGGATTTGCACTGATCCTCAAATCACTGAGTTACATGGCCTACTGAGAAGTTGAACAAGCCTTATACTTCTTTAGTCGAACTATTCAGCAGCACCCCCACGGAGTCTGCGCTTACCTCTGCGCACGATCAGGCAGGAAAATAAAGCATTACTATAGTTACCCATCCTGCTTGTACACATCTGGAGCACTGCAGAACAGTTACAGATCGAGGGTAAGGCGAGGTTATTTGTTGTTCGCTTCTAAGTAACAAAATGGCATCAACTGCAAAGAACTAATTGAGATCCATGCGGTTTTATTTTTTCAAGTTTTTTAAAACCCGTTTATGCAAGTTACTTTTCAAATAGATGCCGGGGCCCCGGTTGTACTGCTGAAGAGTTACCTTTAATCTTTCCATACAGGCGTATTATTGTGGGACTTATTAAAAGGCCATCACACTACACTTAAAAAGATATCTTATTTAAAATAATGGAATACAGGGAAAAAAAGCGAAACAAGATTTCGAGGAAAGTTTTTTTGGGTGCGAAACCATACATTGGGTATAGCGAATACCTTAAAAAGGGTAACGCTGTAGCGTAGATAAAAAATCTACGCTACAGCATCATTATTAGTCCTCTGTTTTTTTCAAGGCATCATTGATAGAGACGGCATACGGGTGATGTTTACGTAAAAAAACCGGCATAATGTTGCGTTTTTGTCGAGCCTGTTCCATGGAATCGTAAATCCCGTAATAAACGAATAAAGTTGGCGGCGTCGATTTTTTTCGCAAAATGTAGAGTTGATCCTTAATGTCATGGTATTGATCCTGAACCAACATCCTTTTCAGGTTGCCCTCCGCATTGTTTGAGGTCAGCATCATCAGTTGAATAGTATAGCCTCCACGGAAAGCCTCTGCCAACCAACCAGCACTTGCCCGGCGACGATCACGAAAAAGGAGCTCTCCGTCCCGACCTTTAAAAAATACCTTTTCTACAGGTTTCTCTACACGCTCTTGCACTGTTGCTTCTGGTGTTACCGAAGGGGGGGAAATATTTGAGGGAGAAGTATCAGGAGCTCGTTTTTTCCCAGCCGGCCGGACAATAATGACATTCGGTTGTTCTGGTTCCACCTTTTCCTGGTTAGCGATAGGGTTATTTTTTAAAGTAACCGGAGTATCAAGAGATTCAATGATGAAGTCCTCTTCCAGCTCATTTTCTACATTTTCTACCGCAACGGGTTCAGGTACAGGCGGTACTACCAACTCAATTCCCCCATTCTCTGTCAGTTGCTTCTGCTGCTGTTCTCCTACAGGTACTGACACCTCTTCCACAGGCGGGTCAACAGCTGTCACACCGGATAACACTTCTATCACTTTTTCCTTTTCAGCAGGCGAGAACGGAGCAACCAATTCTGCCTGCTTTTCTCCTCCAGAAACCAACATTCCAATCACGACAACCAAGATAATTGCTGCCGCACCGGCACCGGCCAGCAACCTGTTTTCCAGGAAAAGAGTGACTGCACCTTCAAGTTTCTCAGTCACTCTCGTCAAGAGGTTAGTTGCATGCTCATCAGTATCATCTTCAACTGTAACATGATCCAAAAGCACCATGAACGATTTGACCGAAGAGGAATTCTGAAGTGACTCTTCGGCCAAGATATTGATCATCCGCATATTCCCTTGGGAAGACGCATGAATCTTGGCAACAGCACCATCGGAAATAAAATCTTCGTGCTGGTCTAAAGAAAGCCCGGCTCCCTCCAGCCGATACATGAGGTATTCGCTGGTCTCTTCTTCGTCCAATGGCTCGAGATAATGCCCTGCATTGATATCCACATTGGCACAATAAATCGCCAGCTGTTCAAGGTTTGCATCAAGACCAGGACGACCGGCAAGAACAATACGCAGTACATCGCTTTCCTCTGCCTCACAGATGGATCGTACCAGTCGCTCTAGCGTTGCCAGAAAGAGCTTTTCCGCCTCATCGACGATTATCAGCACCTTCTTATTCTGTTGGCGCCGCTTGTCCAGTAATCCATGCAATTCATGCACAAAGTTAACCGACTCGTGTCCGCCTGAAGGATGCATCCCAAGATCCAGACAAATGACACGTAACAGGTCATCAAAGGAGCCGATGGGATTATCAATATAGACAACATCATGGTTGCCGGGAACCTTGTTGGCAACAATACGGCAGACAAGGGTCTTACCTGACCCTTCACGCCCGATAAACTTGATCAAAGGTTTACCTACAATGACATCGCTGATTAAGGCCTTACAGACAATTTCTCTTTGACCGCCGGGATAGAAGATATCAACATCAGGTTCTTCTTTAAACGGCTCATAATGTAAATTAAAATGTTCCAGATACATGAGGAATATATATAAAATGCTTTGTAAATTTAAGGAGAAAAAAGTAATCTCTTGTGCCTAACTTTATCACAAGTGAAACGATTATCAATGACTTACCATCTACTGTAAACCTCTTTGTTACCACGAGTCACTCTTTTTGCTATTTTTCAGCAGTATTAGTTCCTCTTTCCCCTCTTTCAACTCCGGGCATACGACTTAAACAAACTGCTCTGGCAAGCGTAGGCAGGAGAAAAATGAGGAAATAGCCGTACCTTCTCATCTCACCATTGAAAGGCAGGCCTTCGGGCTTACCTTTTTTAATTTTATCAACTTCCTCGCTATTCTTAGGATGAAATTCCAATTATTCCAGGTATAGTTACCATCAAACATGCGGCTTCTTACAAACAAATACATGTGTATCAACTTCACCTTTATCCATGCCAGTCTTTCGCCTTATAGATGACCTGATATTTCCTGCCACCGATCTAGCCGAACCAGACGGGCTCCTTGCCATTGGGGGCGATCTTTCACCGGAACGATTGATTATGGCCTATACCGATGGCATCTTTCCCTGGTACGCTGAAGGAGAACCATTGCTCTGGTGGTCACCAGTCCCTCGGCTAGTCCTCTTCCCCGAAGAGTTTCACTTGCCTCGAAGTCTTCGTCGCACCATCAACAAAAACAAATTTAAAGTCACCGCAGATACAGCCTTTGCGGAGGTCATCGCCTCCTGCTCCCAGGCGAGTCATCGTGACCAGCAAGGGACCTGGATCACCGCCGCAATGCAGCAAGCCTATATCCAGCTCCATGAGCTCGGCTTTGCCCACTCTATTGAATGCTGGTATGAAGATACACTTGCCGGTGGCCTTTACGGTGTGTGTATAGACAACTTCTTTTTTGGCGAGTCCATGTTCACCAATGTTACAGATGCATCAAAGGTTGCACTGGCTACCTTGGCCAAGAAAGCACCCACCTTCAACATTGCCATCATTGACTGTCAAATGACCACGGAGCATCTTCTTCGTTTTGGAGCACGGGAAATTTCCAGAGAACAATTTCAAGAACAACTGGACACCCACATAGATACATGCAAGCCGCAAAAAAAATGGCGTCTGTAGAAGCAGGTAAGGAGGGAACCTGCAAACAGACGCCAATCAGGAAGGACATAATTACCATTTGAAGGGTGTTCAGGTCTTCAAATGATACTGATTGATCCTGCACTGGCATACAGTGACCAACCATAAGCAGGTTGTTTTCTCCCTGCCATGATTTTTACATTAAGTACCACAACGTGCCTGTCAAGGCAAATTCTTCTCTACTCCACACATGTAAATATTCAACGAATAACAAATACCTTGCCTTAACCTCGATCTATAACTGTTCAGCAGTGCTCCAGATGCGTACAAGCAGGCTGGATAACTATAGTAATGCTATGTTTCCCTGCCTGATCGTGCGCAGAGGTAAGCGCAGACTCCGTGGGGTGCTGCTGAACAGTTACCCACACATTACATGTCCATATCAAAATCATAGCGTAAGGAAGAGCGGGCAAGATGACGGTTTATTTTCTTGAGCCCATACAGATTAGGGACTGTAAAATTGATCTCCCAGTCACCAATCTGAGAGACGCCACGCCCCAGATAAACAATATCCGTCACTTTCATCTCCAGAGGAGCTACAGAAAGTAACATAAACAGC
The DNA here is from genome assembly GCA_030600525.1 of Desulfobulbus sp. Taxonomy (GTDB): domain Bacteria; phylum Desulfobacterota; class Desulfobulbia; order Desulfobulbales; family Desulfobulbaceae; genus Desulfogranum. Next base: position 15,358 of record JAUVLX010000025.1, read on the forward strand.
CGGTGACGGTTGACTTCCATAACAATCAGTTTCTGCGATTTTTCTATTTTAGTTTCCTTGAGCTTCCAACGTACCTCTACCGCATCCTCCCGTTGAAACTTAATTCGCTGTAACTGCTCACAATCTTTGCGATGCAGTGACAAGCCACGCTCACTCAACAAGCCAATGACTCCTTTATCCAGTGGTGTGGGTTTACAGCAGGCAGAAGATTTCATTACCACGGGGTCCAAAGTGGTAAGATCAACCCGATTAAACCCCCCTGTAGGCTGGTACAAAGTGGGTCGACCAACATATAACCCATTACGAATTTCATATATGAGTTCCCGTAGCTTGACGTAACCTACCCCCAACTGAAGAAAAAGATCTGCAAGGGAGTCAAGGTTAAAATATTCCAGGATATCGGCCATCCCCTGTTTTTCAATAACCTCAAAAGGCACACCATAGCGCCGCATTTCCTGTCTCAAAACAGAAGCACCTATGTCCGTAAGCACCTTTTCCCGACGTAAACGGAATGCTTTAGCCAACTCTGAGCGTGCACGTGATGTCTGGCACTTCTTCTGGGTGTCATAATCAAAATTAACAGACTTGTCCTGGCGTAGTACCTTGACCACATTGCCATCCCTGAGCTGCGCATGGACATCGACTTTTCGATTACCAATCATTGCTCCGACACATGTGTGGCCGATGGCAGTATGTACCCGAAAGGCAAAATCAAGCACAACTGAGTTCACCGGTAGGCATACAAGATCACCTTGGGGGGTATAGGTATAAATCTCTTTTCGCCCTCTGGCAGCAATCAGATCCCGATACGACACAGAATCCTCGCTACCAAGGATATCAAACATTTCTTGGATTTCTTTAACAAAGCGGACCTTTGCCTTACCGCCTTCATTCCAATCGCGAATAAGTCCCCGCTGGGCCCTGCGGGCCATATTTACGGTACGAATCTTAAAAAGATACTTCCGGCCACCTATATTGGCTCGAGCATGAAGCCCTTGATAGCCGGAGGGTTTAGGATTGGCAATAAAATCACGAATGGTTCTGGGGATTGGTGGATAAATGACATTCAGCGTGCCCAAGGCGGTGTAACAGTCTTTTCGCTGATCAACAAGTATCAGCACCTCCTGTGGTGTCTCGATCTCCTGGATAAGGATACGATGACGAAAATCATAGTACCCCCACAACCCCTTGGTTCGCAGGTTGATCTTGCTTTCGATCCGGTCCTTAGTCAGCGCCTGTTGGGCATTGGCAATTATTTCCAGAGAAGCAGGATCGTCTTCCAGCTTGTTTATCTTAACCTGCAGCTTATTTCCCTGACGCGGATATTTATATGCCAAGGCAAGGTTATACAGCTCTCGCTTAATGTCAAACAGGCCAAGAATGGTTGCCAGGGGCGCATAAATATCCAACGTTTCGGCTGCTATCTTCTGCCTTTTATGACGAGGCATGGAAGAAAGGGTGCGCAGATTATGCAGCCTGTCGGCTAGTTTGACCAGCATCACCTCAAGCCGCGCTGCCGCACCACTAAAAATTTTCCGATGAACAAGCTTTTTAAAAGTCTGCCGATCCCCTGAATAATTGGTTACCTTGGTACATCCGTCGACAATCGCCTCAACATTGGGACCAAAGTGATGGCGAATGGTTTCGTTGGTAACACTTTCAACATCCTCGACAGTATCATGCAAAAGCGCTGCAGCAAGCATCTCTGGATCGGTGATATCAAGCTCTTCAGCAAGAATTCGAGCAACATTACACGGATGCATGATGTATGGATCACCAGAACGACGCCATTGGTCCCCATGGGCATCAAGCGCAAAATCCAATGCACCCCAAAAGACTTGTGCTTCAGCATTTTGGTCGACAAAGCGCTCCATCACCTCTTTGTAAGCAGGAATATCAAAAGAGGATTTATGCATCATAGCTGGCCAGGTGGCCCTGTTTTTCTGTATTTATCATCCAGATAGTGTAGAATTAAGTTCATGCCTTACTGTGAGGTTGCACTACAAACCATACTTTTAGCACCCACACACTCTCAGGTTCACTCAAATTGCACTGCAGTGTAGCAGATTGTCATTATCCAACAAAGCAAATTCTCCTGCCACTGTCTCCAGAAGACCTACACCAACGATATAAAATGACCAGAAAAAACAACCACAAGCTGCGAAATAAACCAGCAGCCAGAAGAACCCATAAAAATTCGCGCTCACCAGATTCTGGCTTGCTGCACATGGAACAAAAGGTAACGACGTTATTGATCAACCAGAAAAAACCGATTTCTCTCTCAGATATTGCAGCAGCCATACACCTCTCCAGAAAGGAGAGGCCTCGCCTGGCTAAGCTGCTTGAAGAGATGGCCACCAGAAAAAAACTAACCAAAAAAGGAAAACGATTCTGCCTTACCGGCGGCAAAGACTTACTGCGTGCCACCTTGGATCTGACAGCAAAAGGATTTGGCTTTGCTACAGTAGAAAACCAAGGCCCAAAAGAAAAAGATATATTTATTGCTGCCAGGGACCTCAATGGTGCAAGCCATGGTGACACGGTACTGATTGCCATAACTCATTTTGCCAGGGGCCGCAGGGAAGGCAGGGTAGCCCAGGTACTCTCTCGGGCAATCACCAGCCTTTGCGGAATTTTCAATGCAAAAGGCGTATCCGGCTATGTTACCCCGGATAACGACAGGCTTCCCTATACAGTGCTTATCGGTAAAGGCAACACCTCTAACGCAGAGGATGGCATGGCAGTGGTCGTGAAAATTACTGACTACGGTAATGAACGGCAATCACCGCAAGGGAAAATCACCGAAACCCTCGGTGCCCCGTACAACACCGACGTGCAAATAAGGATGGCCATAATGGAGGCCAAGCTTCGCGATCATTTTCCAGATGAAGTTATCGCAGAAGCAGAAACGCTTCAACCACTCACCACATGCAGCGACGATCGACAGGATCTCCGGCACATTCCCCATGTAACCATTGACGGTGCCGATGCCCGTGACTTTGATGATGCCATAGCAGTAGAACAGACTGCCACCGGTTTTATCCTTTACGTATCCATAGCCGATGTCAGCCACTATGTTAAACCAGGGTCTGCGATAGACCAGGAGGCTTACGCCCGCGGCACAAGCGTGTATCTCCCTGACAGGGTGTTACCGATGCTTCCCGAGCGGCTATCCAACAACCTCTGCAGCCTGGTCCCAGACAAGCCACGTCCGGCATTTACAGCTATATTAAGCTTTGACAACGCGGGTCGTCGAATCAATGAACGTTACACAAAAAGCCTGATC
>JAUVLX010000183.1 GCA_030600525.1 Desulfobulbus sp.
TCTGCAAGAGAAACACGAAAAAATTAAAAACGCCCAGGCAACGTTGCTGGAACTTGGACAAAAAAATAGAGACCTTGAAGAACGGCTACAAAACCTGCAGGCTAAGGATAGCTCAGGGCTTGTCCGACAGGAGAAAAATTGTCAGGGCGAATTTTCAAGGAAAAAAGAACAACTACAAAAGGAGCAGGAAGAAAACAGCGTCATACGGCGGAAACTTAGAAAAAATGAAAAAGAGCTGAAAAAGGTGCAGGATACTTTTAAGAAAATGCTGGACAAATTCCTGCCTGAGCTTGCCAGTTACGTCACCTCGCTTCCTTTTCCCATAACAGAGTATCAGGCTGAGATTAACACCCTCAGCAGGTTGGACAGTTATTCTGCTGTTGCTGAGCCAAATTCCCAACAATTTATCGAACATTGTGACCATCATATTCAAGTTGGAATTAAAGAACGAACTCTCCTTACTCAGCAGCTGGAGCAATACGACACAGAGATTGCGCTTAAAAATGAGCAAGTGGAGTGGCTTGAAAATAGGAATGAAATAGTGCCGCAACTGGAAGGCTATGAGCAGTTTGAAAAAGATCTAAAAAATGCAATGCTCACTCCCCGACCACTCTTCCAGGGGCTGGAATGGGCGCTATCGGTAAAGCAGCAGGAACGCCAATATATTGAGGAATGTATTGGGGAAGAGGTACTGGGCACCCTACTCCTCCGAGGGGCTGAATATGAACAAGCAAGAGAGCTGTGCGTTAACCATTCCGGGCTACGGATCTGTTCTGCCAAACAGGAAAACACAGAAATACCCGACTGGATGCGTCAGGTCTTTGATATCAAAGAATCAGACCCGGCCTGTTTACTTGCCCTTGCCATGGAAATGGAAAGCAGCGGGTGGCAGCCTGAAGTCCGCATAGTGTCTGGCAAACCACTCCTTGCCTATCGTGGCCATGAACGGAGCCTCTGTGGTGCACCAGCTCGCCTGATTGGCAGCGACAGTCGCCTAAAAGCTCTGGCAGCCGAGATACGTAATCTGAAAAAAGAGCTGCAGCAACTTGCGCAGGCAAGAAAGCATATCCTTAAAAAACTTACGGATATGGAGAAAAACATTGAGAATATCAGCACCTTTAAAAAGTATATCCTCGACACATCTACTGAAATAAGAGGTCATATTCAAACTTCGCAGGAAGCAACCCATACCCTGGCTGCAACTCAACAGCAGTATGACACGCATTATAAGGCAGAGCTCAAACTGAAAAACGGGGTCGATGCACTTGCCGTGCAACTTCTCGAGTTAGCTGAGCTTATTAGCAAAGAGGGACTGAAGAATCTTGAAAAACAAATCACAAAAGTAAAAAAGCAGCGGGATGCTATTCTCGAGACAAGTGAAGCACTTAATAAAAAAATAGGCGGTGATGAACGTGAGATTCAACAGCTTGAGCTGGAGATTGAATCCATCAGTAAAGAGCGCATTTCACTCACCGAACTTAAAAAGATTGCTGAACAAAAGGTGCAGGAAACCCTGGAGCCTGGAATTGATGCGGCTCATTACATTCTCAAAACAAAAAAAGGGCAGCAGTTCAGAAGCAAAGATTCCATTCAGAAAGAGATTGAAAACTGTCGGGTCGCTCTGGGGACGGGTGTCAATAATCTCAGGGCACAGGTGAATGATCCAGAGTTTGGCGGAGCTTTTCGCTTCACCTATGACCAAGAAAAAAACCAGCTCTATGATTATCGCCAACAGGTCATAAAAGCTATTTTAGATCAACAGACCACGGCTCTGCATGAACAGCAGAGAGTGATCAATGATCGAACACGAGAGTTATTTAAAAAAATCATTATGACTGACCTTATGCAGTACCTACGGGGTCATGTCGGTGAAATGGAGAATATGGTCCGCCAGATTAACACCCGGCTTCGTAACCGTTCGTTCGGTGGTCAGCAATACAGTTTTAAAATACGCCCACTCGATGAATATAAGCGGTTGATCAACATCATTAAGAAGATAAGCCCATTCAATCCCGCTGGTGAACATGAGCTCGAAGCTTTCTTTGAAGACCATCGCGACGCAATTATTGCCACGGAGACAGGAACAATCCCAGAAGAGTTGGATTATCGTAACTGGTATCGATATGAAATGGTTGTTTCAACTCTTGGTGTCGAAGGAAAAGTCATTGATCGTCGCAATAAGAGCCTCGGCTCTGGAGGAGAGCAGGCTGTTCCAAATTATCTGCTCATTTTGACCATTGCCCATTTTATGTATAGAGGTAAAAAAACTCGTTTGCATACCTTGCTTTTTGATGAAGCATTTTATGGTATTGATGCTGGAAGAAGAGACCAGATTTTAGGCTTTGCCACAGACCTTGACCTGCAGCTGTTCATCGCCTCGCCCGACCAGGATGGCGTTCGCCAGGAGGTTCGCAACTCAACAACACTGTTAGTCAAAAAAGACACCAATTACGATGTGCATCTGTTCCCCTTCCATTGGAAAAACCCATCGAACAGGCAAATGAGTCTCCTTGAGCCGACACCAAAAGAAACTGAAATAACCTTTGGTGACGAGCTATGAGCCAAATCCAGTCTGCGTTTTTGCTGGAGGTTTTGAGCAAAGTTGCCCGCCGTTACACACAGCGAGGCCAACTTAACGGGGTGATGAAGATTGGCACCTCGCTCAAGCATGAACAACTTCAAATCCTGTATAATTTTTTCGGTATACCGCCAATTCGCATAAACAATAAAGAGGAGGTTCGTCTCCATTTTGCTTTTGCCCTTGAAAACACGCCGGAGTCGGAATGGATAAAAAAAATAAATTCTCATCTTGGGTATAAAGTTCAAGCTGCATCTGAGCAGGATCCATCTCAAGCTATTAGCACATTGGTCAACCGGCTCAAGCTTGCATTTCCTGATCTTGAAGCAATCACAAAAAAACTCGCTGCGTCTCAAGATGATCTTAAACGTATGCTCAAGAATGAGACCGAAACAAATGTAACCACATTTTGTTTTCAAGCAGCAGAGGCTTTACGCTTTCTATTGGGAAACAAGACACCTATCACCATTTCAGAATTAGGTGCTCGATTTTTCAATAATAGCAAGTTACTGCGCCAGGGCGAAGCTCGACATTTGATCCTTCGGTGGCTCAACGTCTATTGCCCCGATCTTGATAAAGGAGAAAATGAGGATCAGATATGGGCAACCTATCATGTGTACCATGATCGGCTCACAGTAAACGCCGTGATTTATGCCCCTATTGTCTATACAAAAAATGGAAAAGAATTTGACTGGATATTCAAACTTTACGAGCAAGGTGAAGCAGCAACAATAAGTTGGGCAAACCTTCAAGGTATTGAAAAAATACAATGGAAGGAGCGTATTGATAATCCACCCAATCTCATCTGCTGTGAAAACGAAGCACCATTCAGCCAGCTTATCCGACAAAAGGCTGATGATTGTATAATTTTCACCAGTGGCTTTCCCGGAAGTGCAGTCTGCAAAATATATGAGCTGCTTGGCCCTCAAGCTGCTGCCTGTTTCCACTGGGGCGATACTGACCCTAACGGGTTGTACATTGGCTCTCTATTACACTCGATTTACCCGCTCCAACTCTTTCGTTGCGGTATCGAAACGCTTCGCCAACATACTCAATACTTGCTCCCCTTGTCTCAAAAGCAGGAGCAAAGAGCCAGGTTTATCCTGCAAAACAATCCACACTTCCCTTTTCGGAAAGAACTGGCCTATACACTTGAAAACGGATGGATGGAACAGGAAAATTGGCGGCAGGATGTCTGAGGTCAAACAGCTGAAACAGCTTGTGACCAACCGAACACCAAGAGAGCGCTTAACAAACGGCAGGCAACCATTTTGAAAACTTGATATAATCTTTTTACTCGAATACTTTACCGGTAATTCACCGGGATTTTCCCCCTTCACTTTTCTCAACATTGGATTGACATGACTACATTACAAATAGATGCTATTCGTAGCATGGCTGATTCTGTAATCATTTTTAAACGAGGCGAGGCCTTACAGCGTAACGGGGCGTTTCGAGAAATTAATGGCAACAATACTAATGACCACTACAGATATGAGGTGGATGGAAATTTCGGTAATTACCGTACAGAAATCATTTTAAACAATGGTATCAAGGGTCAATGCGATTGCCCATATCCAGGCAATGGCTGCAAGCATATTATCGCTATTCTCCTTGAATTATTTGACAAGCAGGAGAGAAAAAAACGAGGGCATGAAGAGAGCAATGACCAAGTTAAAGAAAACGAATATCTTACTTATGAAGAGATAAAAGCACAGGCTCTGGAGGATCGTCTTAAAAGAAGCCGTAATGAGGACTTTGCATTCATTGCAGGGGATATGATCAAAGGAGATCATCTTATAACGACAAAGAGGGGTAATCAGTACCAAGTCACCCTGCATGATCCTGCCGGCGGACACGGACACTGCTCTTGCCCTGATTTCCTCACCAATAAACTGGGAACCTGTAAACATATATTTTTTGCGAGTGAATTCTTTCAGGAAAAAAAGGCCTTTTCCAAAACAATCAAAAAGGAGCGCTTTCCATATATTGATATCTTTTGGGATAGTGGCCACGGAAAAATACGTCTTTTTCATGAGCTGAGATCCGATAAAATCGAGACGGATCTCGTGGAACTTCTTGCCGAAATTTTCGATGAAGACAATCTCTTTTCTCAAAACTCAATATCAGACTTCATTCCGTATCTTGAAAAACTGGAACAGTATAAACAGATCCGTATTCAGGAGCCTGTTATGCAAAAACTCACGGCTAGTGCTTTAGAAACTGAGCTGGCCAAAGCCTCCGCCCAAAATACCATTCGCCCTTCAGATTTCCTCAAGGTGGCACCATACGCATACCAGGAACAGGGCATATTATTTGGCCTCTACAAAAAGGCGGTATTAATAGGTGACGAGATGGGCCTTGGCAAGACACTACAGGCCATAGGGCTCGGTGTTCTTAAAAAGAAGATTTTTGGCTTCCAGAACATTCTGGTGGTAACGATGAGTTCGCTGAAACAACAGTGGCAGCGTGAAATAGAGCGGTTCAGTAATGAACAGGGTTGTATAATTGCTGGTTCCGCCAAGCAGCGTAAAGAACAATACAGCAACGACACAAGTCTCTTCAAAATTACCAATTACGAAGCAGTTCTTCGTGATGTGACAATAATCTCTCACCTCAAACCGGATCTGATTATTCTTGACGAAGCACAGCGCATTAAAAACTTTGAAACGAAAACAGCGGAAGCTGTAAAAAGCCTGCCTCGTCAGCATGCAATTATTTTGACCGGTACCCCATTAGAAAACAAGTTGGAAGATGTATATTCCCTGGTGCAGTTTCTTGATCCCAACCTTTTAAGCCCCCTGTGGCAATTTGCTGCCGAACATTTTTTCTTACATCGCAAGAAAAGAGGGGATATTCTCGGCTATACCAACCTCAATAGACTCCATGACAAACTACAACCGCTGGTAATCCGACGCCGCAAGGAAGAAGTACTTGATGAACTTCCCGAACTGATAGTTAATGACTATTATATCGATCTCTACCAAGAGCAGGCAGAAATTCACGCCGGGTATTATCAAACCCTCCTGCCTATAGTAAGTAAGAAATTTCTCACCCCGATGGATCTGCGACGCATCCAGGTTCTACTCTTGAAAATGCGCCAGGTATGCAACTCAACATATCTCATAGACCGAAAGACAAATCTCTCTCCCAAACTCGACGAATTAGGTAGCATCCTCGAAGAGTTGATACAGCAAAACGGGCGCAAGGTGGTTATTTTCAGTGAATGGACAACAATGACGATGCTCATTGGCAAAGATCTTTCCCGCCGCTCGATTCCTTTCGTCGAATTATCCGGCAAGGTGCCCGTGAAAAAGCGTCAATCCCTCATTGATGAGTTCACCACCAACCCAGACTGCAAGGTATTCCTCTCCACTGATTCAGGAGGAACCGGTTTAAATCTACAGGCCGCCGATTGTGTGATCAATTTTGAGTTGCCATGGAATCCGGCAAAAATGAATCAACGAATTGGCAGAATCAACAGGATCGGCCAAAAAGCTAAATGTATTAACGTAATTAACCTCATTGCCAAATATAGCATTGAAGAACGTATCATGGCTGGGATTAAGCTAAAAGGAGATCTGTTTAACGGCGTTTTTGATGGTGGTCAGGATGAAGTGATGCTTTCCCGTGAAAAACGACAGGAAATGGTCGAGCAGCTGCGACAAATGATCGGCGAAGAGGTTGAAACAACAATGGTGAGTGAACCCTTACCTGCCGAAGAACTGGCCGAAGACACTCCTCACTTTCTTAACCCGGAAGTACTAAGAGAAGAAGTTGATTATGTGGGAGAGGAAAACGAGGTAGAGTTGGAAGAATCCATTTCAGGGGAAAAAACTGCATCCAGGCAGGACACACAACCTCAGGAACAGATGGAAGAGGTACTCAACCAGGGCATGGGGTTTATCAGTGGACTTTTAGAAATGGCCACAGGACAAAAACTTTCCACCACAAAAGACAGCGATAAGATGGTGACGCTTGATAAAGAAACAGGTGAGGTCACACTCAAATTTACCTTACCGGGTTTTACCAAGAATGGTTAATCAGAAGCCAAACGAGATTAATTCCGATTTCAAACCATGCATCTGTATAAAGGGTAAGACTGTCGGATTATGAGTTCTGAAATGAGAGTAATAAAGTAATAATAATAGGGTCTAATAATAGGGTCGGAGTAAATTAAATATTGATGGTTTAATTCTACTCTGACCCTATTTAACTTTGAGAAGCAGGATAAAAAATAGGGCGACCCCTATTACAGCTCTAGGAATCATTCTACGAACACCAGACTTGAACAGAACTTACCGTTTCCCGCCAAGTTCCATATATACAGCAAGGCCAAG
>JAUVLX010000137.1 GCA_030600525.1 Desulfobulbus sp.
GAATAACCGGTCTGCTTGAGGGCTGTTTCTACCATTTCCTGGAAACCAGGATCAGCAAATTGTTTGGCCGAGACATTGACTGACAATCTCAGACTACATCCCGTAACCCTGCTTATCTCCTGTATGCCTTTAATGGCTTTATAGAGAATCTGCTGCCCCAGAGTGATGATCAGTCCAGATTCTTCCGCCAGAGGGATGAACATATTGGGCGGAATAACCTTACCACTTGGCTTGATCCACCTGGTCAGAGCCTCAAAGCAAACGGTAGTATTGGTACGGCTGTCGATCCGTGGCTGAAAGTAAACTTGAAACTCATCATTATTTACGGCTTCGCGCAGTTCATGCTCCATTTGCACTTTTCGATGCAGCTGTTTTTCTATTTCTGGATCAAAAAGATGATACATGTTCTTGCCATGATGTTTGGCCTGATACATAGCCAAATCGGCATTCTTTAACAGGTCATCCAGAGTGGTTCCGTCGTCCGGGTAGATTGTCAGGCCGATGCTGCAGGTAATGTGGAAATGATGCTCTGCAAGGTCAAAAGGCTGGGTGAACGCGGATTGCACCCGTTGGAGTACCTCATCTATCTCTTGCTGGTTCTTGATATCCGGGATCATTATGATAAATTCATCTCCACCAAGTCTGGCCACCGTGTCGCCTGTTCGAACAGAGGCCAGCAGTCTCTGAGAAGCCTGTTGGAGTAGAATATCGCCTACAGCGTGACCAACTGTGTCGTTGACCTTTTTAAAGTTGTCCAGGTCAATAAACAGCAGGAGGATACGCTGTTCTCGTCTTTCTGCCGTAGCAATGGCCTGGTTTAGTCTGTCTGCAAGCAGGGAACGGTTGGGAAGATCGGTTAATGAATCGTGATAGGCAAGGTGAGTAATTTCTTTTTCTTTTGCCTTAAGCTCCGAGATGTCGTGGGACACAACCACGTAATAGAAGGTACCGGTTGTTTCATTGCGGATATTATTGATGGTCAGCAGTTCCGGAAATATTTCACCGTTTTGACGCACATTCCATATTTCACCGGACCAGGTCCCTTTCTGGGAAAGGCTCTCCCACATTATATCGTAGAAATTTACGTTATAATGATCAGTTTTATAGGTACGCAGCTTTTTTCCCAAAATCTCAGCAACAGGGTAGCCGCTTATCTGTTCAAATGCCGGGTTGGCGGTCTGGATGATGCCTTGATTGTCTATGATGCTGATCCCTTCAACAATGTTGTTGAAAACCTCTTCATAGAGAAAGAGCTGCTTTTCTTTTTCCTGGCGACGTATGATCTCTTCTTGGAGTTGCTTGTTTGCACCCTCCAGCCTGTCCATGAATAAGTTGAAGCTGGTTGCCAGGCGGCCGATTTCATCCTGCCGTCCGCTGTCCATTCGAACCGTCCAGTCTTCTTTACCGTGTTCAAGGCGGTGGATGAGTTGGGTCAATGGTTTAAGGATGGTGGAACTAACCAGGAGGGTCATGATGCCGGTGATGCAAAGGGTTGTCAGCAGGATGAGAGCAAAAAAATTTCGGATACGGGTAAGGGGTTCCAGCACCTCTTCGGCATAAACCGAGGAGGCTACGATCCAGTTAAAGGAGGGCAGGGAATCATAGGCAACAATCTTCTTGCGGGCAACCGGATCAGAAGGGTTTTTCCAGGAATAGTAAAAGCTTCCTGTCTGGGTATCTATCATTTTTTTGATAAATGGCTTCCCATTGTTGTCAACCGCCTCATAATGGTTGCCGCTTATTTCTGGGTGGACAATGATATCCCCGTTGGTATTAACCACAAACGGGTATCCTGTTTCGCCAAAAGAAACTTCAAGTATTTTATCACGAAAATCATCGATATTGATAAGATCGAAAAATTCTTCTTTGTAGGAAGCGACAGAAATAATCCAGTCCCAGGGAGCAAAGTAGGTCATATAGAGGGCCTTTGGCCGTTCTTGCTGTTCATTTGGATTTTTCCAAAAATATTCAAGATAACCGTTTTTACGTTGGATCTGCTGCTGAATAAATTTTCGGTGAGAAAAATCTTTCCCTTGCACTCCTATTCTCGGGTGTACCTGTACTATACCCTGACTGTCAATACAGTAAACGTAACCGGTTTTACCAACACTCTGATTATACAAAATATTGATGGCCAACTGCTTGGCCTCCAACTCAGAAAGCATCCCCTGGAGGTATTTGTCGTGAACGCTCTCTATTACTTCAAGGTTGCTTTCGGCTATAGCCCGGAGATGGTTTTTGATGGAGACACTGGTTGTTGTTTCCACCATGTCACGGATAATTTTATTAGTTTTATGGAGCTCTTGTTCAATGTTATCGGTGAGGCTGGTTTCAAACTGGTGATAGAGGAGGGAAAAACTCGCCAGGAAAATGAGGACGAAGATGAGCCCATAGGCCCAGAAAAGTCGAGTTCGGATAGAGATGTTATTTAAAAAATGCATATAGCCCAAGGAGGTGAGGTGGCCAGTGTGGCTTTCCTCTTAAGGCTAATTATGCACCAGTTCCCTGCCAGAGGCAAGGAACTGGTTAATTTTTAGAAAAAAAGAGCTGTTTTCGTAGAAGATTGGACGGGCCATCACTGGATGGCTGTTTCTGCAAGTGCCATGTCTGTGTAGAGTCGGCGCAGCTTCCGGGTAAGCTCCCCTGGTTTTCCTGTACCAACGGGATGATTGTTGATCTCAACGATGGGAACCACAAACGCTGCTGATCCTGTCATAAAGGCTTCTTGGGCATTTTGTGCCTCGTCAACGGTAAAGGCCCGTTCTTCAAAGCTGATGTTGTTTTCTTGGGCCAGCGAAAGCATTGATCGTCTGGTAATGCCCGAGAGGATAGCCTTGCTGAGATGACGGGTAATCAGTTTGTTGTCATTTGTTATTATATAGGCATTGCTGGCGGTTGCCTCGGTTATATAGCCGTTTTGATCAACAAGCCATGCATCGTCCTTCCCCTCATGCATGGCCTGCATTTTAGCCATGCTGGATGCTAGAAGGCCAACGGTTTTAATATCGGGTCGTCCCCAACGGATATCTAAGGTGGTGATGATGCGGATTCCCTTTTCAGATACGGGGGAGTTAAGCAGTGACTTTACCTGTGTGAATGCAACCAGGGTTGGGGTTACTTCTTTCGGAAAGGCAAAGTCTCGCTCTGCTGCACCCCTGGTAACCTGAAGGTAGACGATACCTTCCTCAATACGGTTGCGCCTGATGAGCTCTTCCTGCACAGCAATAATTTTTTGATCGTCGATGGGGGCAGGAATGCCAAGCTCGGAGAGCGATCTGTGCAGTCTTTTCAGGTGCTGGTCGTTTTCAATCATTTTGCCCTGGAGCACTCCGGTTACCTCGTAGACACCATCGGCAAAGAGGAAACCACGATCAAAAATGGAAATAGTGGCATCCTTTTCCGGCACAAAATGGCCATTTACATAGACAATACGTTGCATCTTTCCTCTCTTTTATGCGTGTGTATATCTGCAGATTGTAATGGAAGTTGAATAGCTTTTGCCCGCATCATGATTAGAGATGGGAAATAACCATGCCGAGAAATTCCTTAAGGCGGTCATTTTTCGGGTTGGTGAAGAATTGGTCAGGCGGCCCCTGCTCCTGGATTTTTCCTTGGTCAATAAATATGACCCGGTCCGCCACCTCGCGAGCAAAACCCATCTCATGGGTTACTACCACCATGGTCATGCCTTCTCGGGCGAGTTGCTTCATGACCTCCAGCACTTCACCAACAAGTTCCGGGTCAAGTGCTGATGTGGGCTCATCAAAGAGAATGACCTTGGGTTGCAGGGCAAGGGCACGAGCAATGGCCACCCGTTGTTTCTGCCCCCCGGAAAGTTGTTCCGGATAAGCGTTGGCTTTATCAACAAGGCCAACTTTTTTCAGCAGGGAAAGGGCACTGGTCCGCGACTCCTTTTTTGCCATGGAGCGGACTTTTCTGGGGCCAAGTGCAACATTTTCCAGCACGGTCATGTGCGGGAAAAGGTTAAACTGCTGAAACACCATCCCTGCCTCTGCACGTACTGTGTTAATGTTGGTGGCTTTGTCCATGATATCGTGTCCATCAACGATAATCCGACCGGAAGTCGGCTCTTCAAGGCGGTTTATGCACCGCAGCACTGTTGATTTTCCGGAACCTGAAGGTCCGATAATGCACACCACCTCACCTGTTTTTACATGGAGATCTACTCCTTTGATGACTTCCAGGGAGCCAAAATTTTTATGAAGATCCTCGATTTGAATCATGTTTTCATCCTTTATTGGTGTTGAGCCGGTTTTCAAAAAAAATCATGGCCCTGGAAATCGATATGGTCATCACCAAGTAGACGAGTGCTACTGCCATGTACACCTCAAAAGCACGAAAATTTACAGCTGTAATTTCCTGCCCGGTCCGCATCAGTTCTCCCACTCCAATAACCATCAACAAAGAGGTGTCCTTGAGGCTGATAATAAATTGGTTACCCAGAGGAGGAATCATTCTTTTCAATGCTTGGGGCCAGATGATATAGAGCATTGTCTGGGTGTGAGTAAGGCCAATGGAACGACCCGCCTCCATCTGACCTGGATTGATGGATTGCACCGCCCCACGAACTATTTCAGCAATGTAAGCTCCTGAATTAACAGCAATGATGATGATGCCTGCAGTTATGGGTGAAATGCGGATGCCTATGGCCATGGGGAGGCCATAATAGAGAAACATCGCCTGGACGAGCATGGGCGTTCCGCGAATGGATTCTATATAGATTCCGGCAAGTTTACGGATAAAAAAGTTGCGTGATATTTTCAACAGGCCTACTCCAGAACCAAGGAGAAAACCGAAAAAAATGCCGCCGACAGTTATCTGTAAGGTGAGTTTGAGCCCACGCATAAGCATGGGAATGGTTTCAATAACAACAGCTGGTTCAAATTGAAAAGCCATAAATGTCCGGAAGATAAATTTGAATAAACGGGATTCCTGGCACAGGAATAAAAAAAGGCCGTTACTCCATAACAGGCAGGCTGGTATGGGGTAACGGCCAGGTACCCTTTGGTTTTACATAAGAACAAGCTTTTATTTAGGATCTGTCCCAAACCATTTTACATACAGTTCTTTGTAGGTACCGTTGGCACGTAATGCTTCCAGGGCTTTGTTGACCTTGGCAACCAATTCGCTGCCCTTAGGAAATCCGATGCCATAAGATTGTCCCTGATAAATGGGGCCGACAATTTTAACCTTTCCATGACCGGCTTTGCGCACGAAATCACTTATAACTGGGGAGTCAAAAATAACAGCATCCGCACCACCGCTCATCAATTCCATAAACATAGCGTCATTGTTGGGGAAAAGTTTTACTTCTTTTGCCTTAGCATTGGCTTTGACAAAGTCCACGGAGGTTGTCCCGAGTTTAGTGGATACAACCTTGCCGTTTAACCCCGCAATGTCACTTATTTGCTTATTATCTTTGCTGACTAGGAGGAGTAAGCCTGCATTATAGTACCCATCGGAAAAATCGACGACTTTGGCCCGTTCCGGCTTGATGGTTATGCCTGCTATACCGACGTCGAGTTGCCCTGATTGGAGACCGGGAATGATGCCGTTAAAATCCATTGGCTGGAGTTCATATTCCGCGCCGATTTCTTTGGCGATCGCATCCCAGAGCTCAACGTCAAAACCTGTATGTTTACCGGTTTTTGGATCCTTGAATTCAAACGGAGGAAAGTTGGTGTCGCAGGCAACAGTAAGCTTTTTTGCCATTGCCGTTGCATTGGCGGCAATGACGATAGCAATTACTGCCATCAGGGTAATGATTTTTTTCATACATCCTCCTCAGGTTTTGTTACTGGTTAACTACAGCGCTATTGCAGCGCTGAACTCTTGTGAGAATTTTTTTTATAGTGTTGCTGCTTATGACAAAAACAGCCACCAGTAAACATGACAGATTACGGTTGAGAGTTCAACTGTTAAATAGTCATCATTATTCGTGTTCTCTTTGCTTTTGCAGGTGGAAACTGGAGTGCTGTTTTTAAATAAAGCCTGGCTCGAAAAGAGTGGTGCCATGTGCCGGGAAGATGATCTTGTTTTTTGTTACTTTTAGTGCCAATAGGGCTGTTTTTGGTAAAGGCGCGGAAAACTGTTGGCCTGTGGGCCCGAAACATTGAAAAACGCTTGTCTCTCGGCAGATTCTGACGCATAATAACCTTGCGCAGGTAACTGCAAGCTGGCAGTAATTAGCTTGATTTCTAAACATTATCCACCATTTTGTAGCCAATTCCATGAAGTCATTTATGAAAATTTTAAAAGACTGTTGTGGCCTTTGTTTTGTCTGTTTGTTGTTGTTTCCGGTGCAGGCAATGGGTGCCGGGTTTCGGATTGCCAATCAGTCTGTAGTTGCTGTGGGGCTCGCAGGAGCCCATGTTGCCTATACCCCAGGTGCTGATGCAGGGTTCTATAATCCTGCTAATATGGCTGCTCTTGCCGATAGTTGGCAGGTCGAAGTGAGCCTGACTACGCTCCATCTGCCATCCATTGATTATCGTGATAACAGGTCATCGTTGCTGGATGGAAGTTCAGACGAAGAGTGGTTCTTTTTTCCCCTTATTCATACGGTTTCTCCTGAATATAACGGGTTCAAATTTGGTTTTTCCCTGACCTATCCTTTCGGGCTTTCCAAGCAATGGGATCAGGTGTTCCCGCAAATGTATGCCCGTAAATTTTCGCTGCTGACTGTCGAGGGCAATCCGACCGTTGCCTATGCTTTGACTGATACGTTGTCTGTAGGTGGGGGACTGCGTCTGGTATATGGCACCGGTGAAATGAAAAATTATATCCAGAATCCACCGGCAGAGCAGTTGGCACCATTGTCCTCTCTACAGAATAGTCTGGATGGCGATGCCCTGGAATATGGATATAATCTTGCCGTTACCTTTGTCCCGGTTGAGAGCGTGAACCTTGCGGCAACCTTTCGTTCTGAAGTGGTAATGCATCTTGACGGTGATGCAGAGCTTACTGCCTTGGCAGGGGATATGACTGTACAGCAATTTGCAGGCGACGGTCAGCTTGATGTGCCTATTCCAGCTGTTCTTGCTCTGGCAGCATCATGGCAGCTTGACAATTGGACTTTTGAATTTGTGTGGGACCGGACATTCTGGTCTGGTGTCAGGGAATTCGACCCCAATTATGGAGTTTCTCTCAGCAATACATCCCTTAACGGATTTGACGTTCCTGTTGCAAAAAACTGGGAGGATGCCGATGCCTACCGGTTTGGTGTCTGGTATCAATGGAATGAAGCCTTGACGACAACTGCAGGTATTGCTTTTGAGCAGACTCCGGTCCCAGAGGCGACACTGGGATTCGAGTTGCCGGATGCCGAAGCTGTAGTCTATGCGGCCGGTATCCAGTACCAAGTGAATTCTCAGTTGGATCTCGCCTTTTCCTATATGTATCACCATACCACGAGTCATTCGGTTGAAAATACAGGCAATGCAGGTCTTCTCGGTATTGATGGTGCTTTCAGCGGAGGTGGTGCACATGCCGTTACAGTGGGAGTGCGTTACCTCTTTTAGGTCGTCTTGTGCAACTCTTCCACATCGTTTTCCATCCAGGCAATCTGTGGCTAAATTCTTTTACCCAGAGCTTGGTGCCTCTTTGTAGAAACCTTTTCCTTTGCAGGAGTAGCTATGCCCTCAGCAGTTGGAACATCTTTTTTCTCTCAAACCACCATGGAAGACGAATCCCGACTGCTTCAATCGGTTCTCGGGTATGGGATCCATCAAGCTTTTGCGCCTGAAGAGCCGATCCTTGCCCCAGGTACTGATACCGATGCATTTTACTATGTCATTAAAGGCACAGTGGAAGTCAGCTACACTGACAATCATGATACCCGAATTACCGTTGCCCTGATTGGTCAGGGTGAATTTTTTGGTGAAATCGGCTTTTTTGACGGCGAGTCAAGAGTAAGAGATATCAGAGCTATTGAAAATGCTGAAATCGCCATTTTCAATGGACGTGTCATGGACAGGCTGCAGCAAGCAGCCCCCCAGGCGTGCATGGATTTTCTGGTTTTTTTAACCCAGAAAATATGCCGCAAGTTTAGGCGAATAGCAGGAGAACGGGAACCCCTCGCCGGATATGCGGATTCTCTCTCAAGCCGTAGGTCTGGGCGGTACAGTGAATCGAAACCACTCCCTGCATCACTTATTCACGCAGATAGCTGGCATACTATCAGCAGCAGTGTTGAGGGCTTCAAGGCTGAGTTGTTTAATTTCTCCCACCAACTTCAGCAGAAAGAGGCTGTTGGAGAAAAGGATCCGGACTGTGAGAGCAGGTGTTACAGTGTGCTTTCCACGTTAAATGATGCTCTTCCATTTTTTCAGAAAACAATGGCCGGTACAGGGTACGAGAAAGTGATGTGGGGGTATGTGTTCAAGGAGATTTTTCCTTACTTCATGCGCAGTGAATTTGCCGAACGGGCTTACTTTAAACCCAAGGGGTATGCGGGTGATTTTCTGATGATGGAACATATTTATGCCAATATTCCCAAAGGGGAGGGGACACTGGGTAGAATTATTGATCAATTCTGTCTCCAGCGTCCTGGATCTCTTGCCATCCACGGGAGGAGACGCCTGTTGAAAAGAGAGCTAGCGAGGGTTAGTGGTGAGCTGGCTGAATCAGGGAATCGAACCAGGATAATGAACTTGGCCTGCGGTCCAAACAGGGAGTTGTTCGATTTTCTGGCAGAGTGTGAGTACAGCGAA
>JAUVLX010000240.1 GCA_030600525.1 Desulfobulbus sp.
TTGTCCGGCACAGGAGGTGAGGGGTTTTCAGTTGTTTCCATGCATATCTCCAAGTCTGCTGCTATTATATCGTTGAGTTACGTGGAAGGCTTTTCTTCCGTTTCTTTCTCCAGGGATGGCAAAAAACTTTGGCTGGTCCTCGACTACTATATTGAGGGGACGATCCGGATCATATCCAAGATCGACAATGTCACCTGGCTTTAACTGGAGGATATTGCGGATGGTCATTTCTAATAATCCAGAACGGGCAATCACCGAACATTCCATCTCTACAGCTTCACGGGTAAAGGTATTGGTCCAGCCGTAGGCTGCCTGCGTGACAGTAACAATTTGTTTAAAGGCTTCTCTGAACGGTTCGACGGTGAGGTAGGGGATGATAAAACGCATCTGTCCAGCGTTTTCACCACCCACACTGACATTGAAGGACGCAACCAGAACTTCGGTTTCCGCTTCAACAATATTGATCAGGCGAAAGTTGTTTTCAATTTTGGTAAGGCTTGGGTGGAGTGATGTTATGGGGCTAAAGGCCTTTTTCAAATCTTTGGCAATTCCCATCATGGTGCTTTTGAGAATGTTTATTTCAATGGCGGTCAGGGTTCTGTTGGGAGTGACCGAATCGCTGTCCACTGAAGATCCAAGCATAATCTCGAGCAGGGTAAAGGCCATGGATATATCAAAATGAAATATGCAGCCGTATTTTAGGGGATCTGTACTGAAGATGCCCACTGCTCCCTGATTGTTTAGGTCAAGAAGACTCTGTTGAAAGGTGTCAGAGGTTATTTCAGCACGTTCAACACTGAAAGATCGCTGCAGGGTGTTGGTCAAGCTTGTTCCAAAATTTCTGGCAAACATGTCAATAATGATGTCAAAATTGGGGATACGAGACTCTCCCCCAGACGTAGCCCGTTGATAGACCTGAAAGAGATCCACCTCCTTGGCATGTAAAAAACGCGGAGCCTGATGGGCGGTGCTGTCAACCGAGTCGGTGGTTATATCGCCGGATTTTAGAGCAACGAGAAGATCAGCGATTTCTTCTTTGCTTAGAATCGGTTCCATAGTGTTACTGGACGACAAAGTTTGTCATGTAGATGGACTTTACCTTTCCCGTTTTGAGAAACGTATTGATCCTGTTTTTAAGCTCTGCTTTTACTTGTTTTTTCCCTTGCAGGTCTTGTAATTCCTCAAAGGTTTTATTGCCTATGAGCAGCAAAACGGCATCACGTATTTGCGGCATTCTTTTGGTTGCCTCTTCCTGCACCAGCTCATTGGTCAGTTCGAGAGTGAGAGATGCCTTAACATAATGTGCCGTGTCTTCACTGATGATATTGACAATAAATTCCTCGATGTTGATCATCGGACCAATTTCAGCATCATCGATTTCCGGCTGGATCATTTCCACTTGCTCATTGGTTTCCTCTTCAGGTGGCGGGTCTTTTTTAAGGAAGAGAAAGTAGGCCGTCGCTCCAGCTCCCAAGAGAACAACAAGGGCTGCGGCGATAATAATAATCAGCTTTTTTTTGCCGCCTTCTTCTTTTGCGGTCTTGGATTCCTGTTCTGCCATAACATGTGTTCCTTTGAGTCAGTAATTAGCCCGGATTTTTTATCAGTTCAGGCGGCGTTAGGTTCAAAATTTTTGGTTATGAATAGGTAAGCGTAGACTCCGATAGTAGTCTATATTCATTGCCAAAATACTGAAAAAAATGACGCCGGATGGACTGACCTTTGGTGAACATTGTGGAAATTTGTAGCTCCATGTGACTTAGCTCAACATAAAGAAATTGTTTGCAATTTAACAAAATTGACACAATGTTCATGAGAAATCAGGGGTTAGAAGGGAATTCTGCTGGTAGGGCGATTGTATCGATCGACCTTGCGGTTACTATTTAAAATGAATTCAACTCTTCGGTTTTTGGCCCTGTTTGCATCAGTTGTATTAGGTTGCAGGGGCTCGGTGGCACCATAACCGACAGCTGCCATACGATCGATGGAAAAAATTTGACCCTGGTTATAAAACCGCATTACAGATACAGCTCTGGCTACGGAAATGTCCCAGTTGGTAGTCGCGGCAAGGGTCGTTGGGGTATTGTCGGTATGTCCTTCAATGCGCATTGTCATGGGGAGGGGACGGATGATGTCGGCAATTTTACGCAGTAGCGGATAGGAAGAGGGGTTTAAATTGGTTTTTCCCTTATCAAAGAGGATGGAGTCATTAATGCGGAGGACGATGGAGTCATCATCCCTTTGTACTGCCTCGACCTGGTCCATAAGTTTTGTCAATTCCAGATCATTTTTTACTTTTTTAAAATAGGTGAGTTTGGTTTCTCTGGGAATGGGGGTGAACTTTGATTCAGGTGGGGACTGAATGACAGGTATGGAAAACTTTTTAGGTGCTGCTGTGGTTCTCCAGCCAAAGGAGTCTCTTATCGAAGACTTGGCTTGGACAAATTTCACTGGATCCATACTGGCCATGGAGAGCAAAAGCACGAAAAACGTAAGGAGCAGGGTGACGAGGTCACTGTAGGTGACAACCCACGCCGGGACACCTCGCGGACATTCTTCCTGTTTTTTAGCCATGATATTTCCCGTATTTTATTGGAAGATAGATTCACGCATTTTTGGAGCAATATAAGCGTGAAGTTTTTGTTCCATTACCCTGGGGTTCTCACCGGAAAGGATGGATTCCATCCCTTCAACAATGACAGTCTTCTGCAGCAATTCTGTCTTAGATCTGGTTTTCAGTTTGCCTGCCATGGGATTGAAAAGAATGTTTGCTAGAACCGCACCATAAAAGGTTGTTAAAAGGGCTACTGCCATAGCAGGTCCGATGGAGGCGGGATCACTCATGTTTTGCAGCATCTGTACCAGGCCAATCAGCGTTCCTACCATGCCCATGGCCGGAGCGATGGTGCCAAGAGAGGTGAATATTTCAGCCCCCGCATTGTGTCTTGCCTGGATGTAGTCAATCTCGATGTTGAGCATTGCTTTCAAGTCATCTGGTTCCTGTCCGTCAACAGCCATCTGCAATGCCTTGACCAGGAACTGATCTTCGACAGTATCGATAGACCCCTGCAGGGAAAGGATTCCTTCCTTACGGGCTTTGTTAGCAAAATCCATAAGTTGGGCAATCAGTTCGTTGGTGTTTGCCTCTTTGATCAAGACGGTTTTTTTGGCAACACCAATGGCACTGAGAACATCTCCTAATGGAAAGTTAATCAGCGCGACCCCTGCAGTCCCACCAAAAACGATAAGTAGAGAGGCTACATCAATGAACATGCCAATTCCGCCACCCTGAAGGATGGCCATCAACATTAAACCAAATGCGGCTACGATTCCTACTATGGTTGCAATATCCACGTGTTGATTCCTGGTACGTGAGGGTAACTTTGAATTGTGAAGGGTATAAAAAAGTGTACCTAAAACCCTAGGTGAAAACAAGGATGCGAAAAGAAAGCCAATAAGAAATGTTGACAAAAAGAGTGGAACAAAAGGCGGTTGCTCTCAGGAAGGAGATAAAGGGAGGTATAGCCGCACTGTCAGGAGGTGACAGTGCGGCTGTGAGTCAGAAAGTTGACGGAGGGTTTATCGTTTAAGATTGATCAATTCACCGAGCATTTCATCAACAGTGGAGATGATTTTTGAATTAGCCTGAAAACCACGCTGGGTAGTGATCATCTTTACAAATTCCTGGCCCATATCCACATTGGACTGCTCAAGAGAGTTGGTAAAGATCCGCCCGAGTTCAGGACCAGCCAGGCCAATACGTGCTGTCCCAGCATTTTCTGTGGCTGCAAGGAGGTTTGCTCCAGCCATTTCAAGTCCTCCCGGGTTCTGAAATTTTGCAAGGACCAGTTGCGAGATCTTTACCTGTTCACCGTTGGAATAGGCGGCAATAACTGTGCCTTCCCCGTCAATCGCTACCTTGGTCAGTTCACCTGCTCCGTAACCGTCCTGATTTTGACCGATAACCACCGAGGCGCTGTCAAATTGGGTACAGTCAAAGGTCAGGTCAATCACTTGGTTCTGGTCTGAACCATTGTTCCAGTTTGCAACTGTAATAGGGACGACCAGTGCGGGGTCTGCTACACCCGTGGGGTTGCCGTCCACAGGTATGGTATCGTGTAACCCCTTACCATCAAAGGCCATTTTGTCAGCCAATTGCACTGCTGCGCCGCCGTCAACGGTATAGGCCATGCTCCAGGTGTTAGTGAGGGTGTTTTCCAGGCGCCAAAAAGACGAAATTAGGTGTTGTTCTCCTAGGGAATCATATACTGGGCTGGATGCAGAATAGTTGTACGAGGCTCTGACTGCTGGGTCTATGACACCGGCACCAAGTTCATCGGAGTTGGCATCCAGGTTGGTCTCAAAGGTGAGTTCACTGGTGGCCTGGGCTTTGACAAGACCGGCACCTTGGACCTGTATATCGCCTGGATCCCCAGGGGCGAGGGTCCCGTCAGCAAGGAACTGTTTACCCTGCACAACATACCCCTCAGGATTTACCAGGTATCCATCCTTGTCAAAGCGAAAAGCGCCTGCCCTGGTATATAGTTGGGTTTCATTACCCCGCTCACTGACAATGAAAAACCCTTTTCCTTCGATTGCCACGTCGGTGTCGGAAGTCGTGGTTTCAAAGGTTCCCTGGCTAAAAACATTATCAATGGTGGAAAGGCCCACACCACGTCCGACCTGGGAACTCCCCCCAGATCCAAAGACATTGCTGGATAAGAGATCAGAAAAGACGGTCCGCGAGCCCTTAAATCCTAGTGTATTGGTGTTGGCCAGATTGTTACCGATAACACTCATGGCCTGAGAGTTGGTGTTAAGACCACTTACTCCGCTAAACATTGCACTTTGAATGCCCATTGCATCCTCCTGCGTGGCTTGTAGATTGGATAATTGTCGTGTTTTTTATTAGTTGGATATGCTTTTCATATTATAAAGCTGATAACATATCCTCAATTATCCCCGAGCCATCCTTTGCTGCAGAGATTGTCTGTTGTGCCGGACTTTATGTAACACCTGAATTTGTTACCTTGCCATCCGTTGGGAGGGTATCTTCAGGTTGTTGCGTGGCCTTGTTGTAAGCGCCGTGTATTGCATCAATGGTGTAGTAACCGGAACTGGTTTCCAGTTTAGGGATACCGTCATCCATTTTCACCCCGGTAACCTCAGAGCGGACGAGGGCGGTAACTGATGCAGTTGTCGGATCAGTAGCACCTTTTGTACTGATATCGATGGTGTAGTTTCCTTGGGCAAGAAATTCGCCTTCCCCATTTTTACCATCCCAAGTGATGGTGTGATTACCTTTGTCAAGATCGGCAAGCTCAATGGTATCTACGGTTTTCCCGTTTGCATTTTTTATGCGGAGCGTTCCTTCGGTAACCGTGTTGTCAACCCTGTACCCGATTTCAACCGGTTGCTGATCAAAGCTGAAACTGTTCCCAGAAACAAGCACCTCCTTGCCTATGAGAGATAATGCTGAAATACGTTGTGAGTTGTTTTGGGCCAGTGTCATTTGATCCATGGCCGAATTGAGGTTAAAGAGTTGCTCAAGCTGACTGTATTGTGCTAGTTGGGCCGTGAATTCAGTAGCATCTGTTGGGTTTAGCGGATCTTGGTGCTGTAATTGGGCGACCAACAGTTTCAGGAAATCTTCCTG
>JAUVLX010000343.1 GCA_030600525.1 Desulfobulbus sp.
TGGAACTGGTGGCAGCATCTGGGGTTTCTCAAAGATACCTCACTAGAGGCAACATAAGCCGTGAAGACTCGATATTCAAAGTACTCAAAGGAAGCCCGGTTGCCGTCTATGACGCACCCAATGATCCCAGAGTAAACTATCACGACGAGATAAAGGAAGAAGGTATAAAATCCATCCTTGCCGTTCCCATTAAAAACGACCAGGAAATTATCGGCGTGCTGCGGCTGCTCACCGACAGCCATCGCTCTTTTTCAGCAAGTGATATTCACTTTGCAGTAACCGTAGCTGAAGAAGGCGGCAATGCCATTGAAAAGGCCAGGCTCTACCGTAAAATCACCCTGCTTTTCAACCAAATTGAGGAGCATGAACGTTTTCTGCAGACCATCCTCGACTCGCTCTGGATGGAACTGCTGGTAGTTGATCCCGACAAACGGGTCATAATGGTTAACAAACATTTTCTTACCAGACACGGCCAGACAGAAGAGGACGTCCTTGGTCGTCTCTATCGATCTGTTTCTCCACCTCGGGCCAAAAGCGCGCAGTGCCCCTTGGAACAAGTATTGACTTCATGCAAGCCTATCACCGTGGTGAAACAACACCAGGAAAAGAATCAGAAAAAATGGTCTGAGCGCCACTTGACCCCCATCTTGAATGGTAACGGCCAGGTTGATTTTGTGGTCGAGGCAATCAACGACATCACCGACCAGGTGATGCTGGAACAGGAGCATTCACAACGGATGAAGCTCCAGGGTGTTATTGAGATGGCCGGTACCGCGGCCCATCAGTTGAATACTCCCCTTTTTGCGGCACTCGGCACAGCACAATTACTCCGTGATGACCTCAATACTCCAGAAATGATTGAGGAGATTGACCTGGTGATCTCCAACATGAAAAAAATGGGCGACCTGACCCGGGAAATGATTGATGTCACCGGATATTCGAGCAGCGAATATGTTGGGGCGACCCGAATTGTGGACCTAACACCCGACGAAAAATGAAAAACCTGACCAGGCGACACCTTTGCCGGGCTTGACGGATGGAACTGATAACACAGGAGGTTACAGTGATTGACATATGTATTGATGGAGCCAAAGTAGCAGTGGAGAGATGGAAACAATTTCTTATGTCCCCATTAGGCATTTACCTCTACAGCATTATAACAGGTGCAGTTGGCATCATTATTCTGTTGCTGTTTTTTTCCATGGTGCTTTCACCCGCTACTCTGTTGGTCCTGTTGCCATGCATAATAGCTTTTAATGGGTCGACAGCTGGTTACGGCCTGCTGGATAAATGCAGCAGCTTTCCCCGTCCAGCAACAGCTCTGGCAAGCATTGCGCTGCTGCTGACCATCATCGGCTGCACAGTCATTGCTGTACTCCAACCGTGGGAACCGCTGATAAGTGGCCTCCGTTCGTTACTGGCCACATTGTTCGCCCTTTCCGGCACCTTTTTCGGTGCATGGATAGCAAAGAAAAAACGTAACTGATCAGCAGCACCCCACGGAATCTGCGCTTACCTCTGCGCACGATCAGGCAGGAAAACAGAGCATTACTATTGTTATCCAGCCTGCTTATACGCATCTGAAACACTGCTGAGATACTAACTGCCTTGAGCGCACCTCACTACTCCGTACCAATATACAGCTCCAAGAACGCCAGAGAAACCTCAGCCTTCCTCAAGGATTTATAGGTCAAAGCCCTGCGCTCAATGGGGCACTGGAACTTTTATCTCGAGTGGCAGACACAGACGCAACAGTGCTTATCAGAGGGGAAAGTGGCACCGGTAAGGAACTCGCTGCCCATGCTCTCCATGATTTAAGCAGCCGTAAAGATAAAAGGATGGTTACGGTTAACTGTCCGGCTTTGCCTGAAAACGTCCTGGAAAGTGAGTTATTTGGTTACAGCAAGGGAGCATTTACCGGGGCAGAGCATAATAAGAAAGGGCTCTTTCTGGAGGCTGAAGGCTCCACCATTGTCCTAGATGAAATCGCTGACATCCCTGTTTCCATTCAGACCAAGCTGCTGAGAGTATTGCAGGAAAAAGAAATACAGCCTCTTGGACAAAACAAGACCATCAAGGTCAATGTAAGAGTAGTAGCCTCGACCAACCAGGACCTGGAGGCAAAAATAAAGGCTGGCGAATTTCGCGAAGATCTCTTTTACCGGCTGAATGTGGTGACCGTGGTTATGCCAAGCTTAAGAGAGATGAAAGAGGATATTCCACTCCTAGTCAATCATTTTCTGTCCCAGTTCAAACAACAGTACAGCAGAGAAAAGTTGTCCCTCCCAACCGAGGTACTCCAGCACCTCTATAAGCTGGAATGGCCTGGGAACATCAGGGAACTTCGTAACGCTATAAAAAGAATTGTGCTCTTGGTTGCAGCGGGAGACGTTGTTATGGATGATCTTTTGCCTCTCCTCCCCGACAGTGACACAACAAAGGCGTCTGGAGGAAAGTCCGATCTACGAGCCTATTATCACACACCCTATAACGATGCAAAAGCTGAACTGGTCGGCCAATTTTCTATTGGCTACATAACCAACAAGCTCACCGAGCACCAAGGCAATGTCACTAATGCTGCTGCCAGCGGCATGGAGCGGCAGGCCTTGCAGCGGCTGATGCGACGATATCAGATAGTATCCACCCGGTTTAAACCTACCAGTTAACCAGTCCTGCCAATCATAGTTGAAACAGCATTCTTATAAGAACACCTCTAGTCCACGTAGCTATAAAGTAACCCCTCATTTGGGTATTCATACAGATGTAAAAAGTCCAGAGAGAATTACAGCACCATTACCAGGAGATAGCCAACTACGATTCCCGACAAAAAATGAAATGTGGCCCTATAACCATAATGCATACCCATAGCAGCACTTGTTATATTCCCAGGCCCGGGGGTAAAGGTTGCCACCATAACAAAAACAGCTAATGGTAAAAACTCAATATTCATTGAGAACTTTTTCCTTTTACATATCAGCACAAGATATCAACCTAAACAAAACCATACAACAGGGGCAAATGGATGATTGTGTCCTTATTGCTACCTCAATTGCCCTATACACAAGGATAGGATTATCGCAGTAACGATCCAGAACGCCACCTTGATAATGCTTCGTGCTTTACCTGCCTCAACTCTTATTACTCTCTTATCTCTGCCAGCTCCATTGTCCGTAGTGTCTTCAGGTACCACTAAAAAAGCCACCTCTTTCAGGCATTTTCTCACTGCATCAGACAGAGAAGAAAAAACATGGAAGTCGAGGAAATACCAAAATTCTGAATATTGTTTTGACTGAAGCATACACACCTCCTGTTAACATGAATTGGTTTCATCATGTTGCAATTATAGAGACGGCACGCTAATAAGTATAACTATACAAATTAAACCTTAGGAAAAGTTATACTTATGCTGCAGAATCTGGATCGGCTCAAAGTCTTTTACCATGTGTTTACCCAAGAAAGCGTTGTTGCTGCCGCAAGTACCCTACATGTT
>JAUVLX010000008.1 GCA_030600525.1 Desulfobulbus sp.
GCCCTTGTGGGAACGGTGTCGTTGTTAATAATTCTGCCAATGGTAAAGCCGGATCCCTATTTGAGAATTCTCAAATTTGTTCCGGATGGTATTCTTGTAACCTTTAAGGTGACAGTTTTTTCAATTTTATTAGCCATTGTAATTGGCTTATTGACCGGCCTCGGGAGGATCTCAAAAAACCGGGTTATTAACTTGATTGCCTCCCTCTATGTGGAGATTGTGCGTGGCATTCCCCTTTTGGTACAGCTTTTTTATATCTATTTTGCTTTGGGACGTATAATCCGGGTTCCCGATATTGTTGCCGCGATAGTGGCTATGTCTTTCTGTTATGGTGCCTATATGGGCGAAGTTTTTCGTGCCGGTATTAAGTCCATTGATTTTGGTCAGACAGAAGCCTCTCTTTCCTTGGGGTTTAACCAGCGCCAGACCATGGCCTATGTTATCTTGCCTCAGGCATGGAGAACCATCTTACCCCCTGTCGGTAATGAGTTTATAGCCCTTTTAAAAGATACATCATTAGTCTCCATCCTTGCTGTTTCAGATATTTTGCGTCGTGGTCGTGAATTTGCCGCAGAAAGTTTTAATTATTTCGAAACCTATACCATGATCGCCCTTATCTATCTGTTTATCACCCTGCTTCTTTCCAAAATCATCAGTATCATGGAGCATCGATTAAGCCATTATGAACGCCGTTGACCCCATTATTAAGATCGAACATGTCAATAAGTACTTTGGTACCTTTAAGGCACTCGACGATGTCAGTCTGAATGTAAATACCGGTGAAAAGGTGGTGGTGATAGGGCCTTCAGGGTCTGGAAAATCGACCTTGCTTCGCACGATCAACCGCCTTGAAACCATCAATTCAGGAACGATTTCCATAGATGGCCGTGATATCAATAGCCCAAAGGAAGACATCAATCGGGTTCGGATGGAACTGGGCATGGTCTTTCAGAGTTTCAATCTGTTTCGCCACAAGACCGTGCTCGAAAATTTGACTATGGCACCGATAAAGCTAAAAAAAATGCCAAAAAAAGAGGCAGAAAAACTGGCTATGAGGCTGTTGGAGAAAGTCGATATTCCAGAGCGAGCAAACCATTATCCTATCCAACTTTCAGGCGGGCAGCAGCAGAGGGTGGCCATCGCCCGTGCCCTCGCCATGGAACCCAAGATCATGCTTTTTGATGAGCCAACCTCAGCTTTGGATCCGGAAATGATAAATGAGGTGTTGGATGTTATGACTGTTTTGGCCCGTGAAGGGATGACCATGGTAGTGGTGACGCATGAAATGGGGTTTGCCCGTGAGGTGGCCGATCATGTTGTGTTCATGGACCAAGGTGCTGTGGTTGAAAAGTCCACCCCAGATGTTTTTTTCAACGAGCCCCAACACCAGCGCAGCAAAATGTTTCTTGAGCAGATACTGTAAGGAGACGAAGACGTGACCAGTACTGAAAAACAGGGAATTACCGCGCTTGAAAATCTGGTCGTCATCACCCCTTCCCTTGCTATTCCTTTGCGTGAGTTGGAGTTTCGTTTCTCGCGTTCTGGTGGGCCAGGGGGACAGAATGTCAATAAGGTCAACAGCAAGGTGACGCTCTATTTTAATGTCTCCCTTTCCCCATCGCTCAATGGTAGCCAGAAATCTCTTTTGTCATTTCGTCTGGCATCGCGCATTTCTCAGCTCGGAGTCCTGCAGCTTGCAGCCAGTGAACACCGGACCCAGAAAGCCAATCGGGATGCAGTGCTCATACGGTTTGCCAATCTTGTTAAACAAGCATTGGTCGTTCAAAAGCCACGCAAAAAAACCAAACCTAGCCGTGGTTCCA
This sequence comes from Desulfobulbus sp., assembly GCA_030600525.1. GTDB lineage: Bacteria > Desulfobacterota > Desulfobulbia > Desulfobulbales > Desulfobulbaceae > Desulfogranum. The sequence goes on from JAUVLX010000008.1 coordinate 1,824, forward strand.
AAGAGCGACGCATTTCATCCAAAAAACAACGGGCGGTTGTCAAACAACAGCGGCAGAAGGTCAACAGTTCCTCTTAGGAGTTGTCCAGAAATAACTTGAACATCTCGCATCGCATCTTCAGGTCATCTTTGGCTGATCTTCAATCACAAAGTCCTCAACGTAGCACAACTACGCCTGCGGCTTTGTTCAATTAGATCATCCAAATCTAACCTAAATACGAGCGCGAAATTGTCCAACTTATTTACGGACAGCTCCTTAGCATATTTAGCCTGTAGCCTTAAAAAAGGAGGCAGGCGCAGCGCCCCAATCCCACCCCTCCTAAATCATGACGGAGTAATCCTATGCATCGTCTCAATAAACCAGACCTACAGGACTATCACCAAGTTGCACCTGGTGTTTTTTTGCGAACCCTGGAGGCAGCTGGGTCATTCCCGGTGATATCGAACACGGGGTTGAGGTGATGGAGGATGCTTTGGTCATTGAGGTATTCTCGCCGGTCAGAGAAGATTATCTTGCGCTGGACGAGTGATTAAAGGGTACCTTGAAAAAAGGGTGTTCTAATCTCGCTACCTTTTAAATCTTTCAAGGTACCTTAAACCAATGGCGCAAGCAGCGGATTCCAGTTTATCGACTGGGTTTCTCCTGTGTCCGGCATGATTATCACCGGAGACTCCATGTCGTATTCCTTAAGCGCTCTACGGCATTCATTGAGAGTGTCCTGTACGATTGCGGGGTCACTTGGGTTATGGAGGTTGTATACAAGGCCCAAAAAAGGAATTTGGCGGCTTTTTATGGCTTCAAGGCTTAACCTGGTATGGTTGATAGACCCCAGTTTGGAAGAAGTGACAAGAACCAGTGGGTATTTTTTCTCTTTCAGGTAGTCCAGAAGGAGTACCTCGCTACTCAGCGGCACCAATAAACCACCTGCGCCTTCAACCAGAAGCCACTCATATTCATCTTGTAGAACGTTGGTTGCCCGGTCGAGCACTTCTGTTTCAATGATTTTTTTTGCCTGTTTGGCTGCCAGCCTAGGTGAAGCAGGCAACGGGAAGAGATAGGGGCAGGTTATTCCTTGCTCATCCTCTTTGGTCAAGGGGATACCCATGAGTCTTCGATGGAGGAGAATGTCATCGGACTGATTGGTACAGCCCGTCTGCACGAGTTTGAGAGTAGTTACCTCTTTTTTTTGGAGGTGCAGATGCCTTGCAATAAGGCCTGTAACCACTGATTTTCCAACATCCGTATCTATACCGACTATGGCAAGTGTTTTTGCCTTCCCATCCATAATTCTATCTCCAAAATACTTTGCGCCTGAGGCGTTTAAAGAAAATCTGAAATAATTGCAGTTGTTCCAGCATTGAAATGGTCGCGTTCCATTAACCCAATGCCCATGCCAGTTTTCTAAGCTCAGTCAAACTGTAATCGGCAACCAGGTATGACTGGTATCGTTCGGAGTTGATATTGCTTGTCCTGTTCAGGGTGGAATCGTGAATAATAACCGGTACCAGAGCGCTGCTGAGGCGAATATCGAATTCAATGAAGTCTGAGCTGGAGATGCTTGTCTCAAAGGCGGGTAGGGCGTTTTCCGAAAAGTAGGCTCTCAATCCACGGCGGGGCCCTTTTAGTCGTGGGGAAGAAGAAAACTGTGCATCCCATTGATGCTTTCTGGTCATGGGTATCTTACATGCAGGGGGCTATCCGGTTTTACACCTTGGGCTCTGCAATAAAATACATGGGGTTGTAGGTCAGGCTGACACCTTCGTCACTTGTGTACCGTTGTGCATATTCCTGGCTGAATAATCCTAACTGCTTTCGTGTCCAAGCCTTGGTGCCGATAGCATTGACACCAGTCTGACGTAAATGCTGAAGTGTTGCCAGAGGACTGCTAAACCAGAGGGTTTCTAGAGTGTGGTCAGAATCAATAACGGAAAATTGTTGCTCTGTTGAGCGGAGCAGGGAACTGAAATCCTGATAAGGGAGCCCAATTCCAGTTATTGTCCTGATTTCTTTGAGATTTTCCGAGCCATAGATCGAATAGGCAAGCAGGCCCTGCGGGGTGAGCAGGTCGTGGAGTTTTCTGAACAACTGCGGGAGATCATGGATCCAATGGAAGGTGGACGAGGATATGATCAGATCGTATTTTTGGGTAAAATTGAGTTGCTCTATGTCGCCTGCAAGAAATGTTGCCCTGCCGGTAAGAGAGCGAGTTTTTTCTTTAATATAAGGTTCAAAAGAAGAGACCAGGTCTGATGCGGTAAACTGCTGTATATTGGGGAATCGCTTGACAAGTTTTGCGGTAAGTAGCCCGGTGCAACAACCAATTTCCAAAACGGATAATGGCTCCTGCTTAAGCGAGTGGTCAAGCATTGTGAGTAACTTTTCCGCTACCACATGTTGAACGTCAGCTTGTTCTTCGTAGGTACGAGCAGCTTTGGAAAAGCGCTGTTCAATAAGACTTTTATCAGGAATCATTGTTGGCTGTAATGTTTGTGAGTGCATAAAGGGAACAGACTATAACCGATGCACCACAATTGTGAAACCATGAACATGGCTGAACAGGAGGCCCCCAACAAGTCGCTGGGAGCATCTTTTTGCCTGCGAAAAGAGTACGTCTCTCTTGATAAATAAAGGCGTTAAAAACCCCACAACAGGCTACGTTTTACCCAGCCATTAACACCTTTATCGTGTTTTATGTGGACCCATCCGCTTTTTTGCTCAACAGTCTTAAACACAACTCCATAATAGGCCTTGGCTACAATGCGATTTTTTGTTCCTGGGCCACTACGTACGTTGATTCTTTTTTTTGTTTTTTTATTAACTTTGACGATCATGTGTTGCTTGCGGCTTGTTACGTTGCGATGTATCCAGCCAATGCTGCCTTCAAAATCCTGTACCCTGTACCACTTTCCTTTCTTGCGGAGCACCTTAAGCGGAAAACCAGATCCTAGTTTCCACAGGACCTTGTATTTGGTACCAGGGCCTGAACGCATATTTATGTCATCCCCCTTGATGGAAACCATTTCTGCAAGGGCTGCCGAAGTAGAGGTGAAAACAAGACTGAAGAAAATTAGAAAAATGAGAGCGTATTTGTATTTCATGGAGAACAAATTGTTAGTCAATGTTACCTGGTTGTAACTTTTTCGCTTTGGGGAAACATGGTGTACCCCGCTAGATCCAGAGAAATTGCGTTAAAACTACAAGCTTCGTTCATGCATTTCAAGCAATTGATACATTCACCGCTGTTTGGTGTTTCGTTAAAACGAATTTCTACCGGACAAACAGCGTGGCATGCACCGCATGAAGTACATTTTTTTTTGTCAAGTTTCAGTCGAATCAGACTGAAGCGGTTGAAAAAGGCGTAAAAGGCACCAAGAGGGCAGGTCGTTCGGCAAAAGGGTCGGGAAGCCACTATGGACCAACCGATATAAAAGAAGGCGATGGAAAACTTGCTGGCAAAAAGCCACCCTACAGTTGGTCTTAACTCCGGCAGAAGGAGCAACATGGGAATTCCAGCCTCAAGTGTACCGGCAGGGCAGATGTACTTGCAAAACCAGGGAATGCCTATGCCGGAAGCATCAACTGCCAGCAGTGGGAGGAGGATAACAAAAAACAGGAGAAAGATGTATTTTCCCCACCGTAGTGGCGGCGTAATCCCATATTTTGGAGAGGGGATTTTATACAGGAGTTCCTGGAAAAGACCGAAAGGACATGCCCAGCCACAAATAAAGCGCCCAAATAGAGAGCCCAAAATGCCTATCGAGGCAACCACGTAGGTGCCGAAATAGTACCCTCCTGTCTGTAGGGTGAAACGGATGGTGACTAACAGTTGTTGGAGACTGCCCAAAGGACAGTAAGTGGTTGCCGCAGGGCAGGAGTAGCAATTTAACCCTGGCGAACAGATAACCTTCAACGGACCTTGGTACAGGGATTTGGAAAAAGGAAAAATAAGATAGCTGTTGGTGATGAGGAGCCAAAACCACTGGGTCCACCTTCGTATGGTTTTTATGGTCACCGACTGTCACCCGATACCAATGCAGGCAAGGCAAATTGTTCTTGCTTGTTCCAAAACCCGCTCAGGTTCCTCCGTATTAATCCCTACCAGCAGCAACAGCAGGAACAATGAAAGGAGCAGAAAAGGTGCTTTACGAAGAGGTGATTTTTTTTTCATTGCTTCATCGTGAGCTTGAAAAGGGAAAAATGTTGTCCACCGTTAACGTGAGAGAAGGCTGACCAGTCTATCCAGATCATCGTTAGAAAAATAATCTATTTCAAGTTTGCCTCTTTTGCCACTCTGGACGATCCTGACCTTGGTGTTGAGGTGGTTGGTTATCTGGTTGACCACTGTTGTACAGTAAATTTTTGGTAACGTATCAACGGGGTTTTTGGTGGGATTTTCAACAGGTGTTTCCTGTTTCAGCATTTTTTTACAGAGAGCCTCTGTGGCCCGTACCGAAAGTCCTTCTGCTACTATTCGATCGCGAACTTCCACAAGGAGTGCCGGGTCATCTTTTAAACGCAGCAGCACTCGTGCGTGTCCCTCTGTCAGGCACCCCATTATCACATCCTTTTGAATGGGATCTGGAAGATTAAGCAAGCGAAGGACGTTGGTGATGGTGGTTCTTTTTTTACCCACTCTCCGGGCCACATCTTCCTGGGTGAGTTTAAACTCGTCCAGGAGGCGTGCATACGCCGTTGCCTCCTCAATGGGGTTGAGGTCATGGCGCTGGATATTTTCTATAAGAGCCAGTTCAAGATTTGTACTGTCGCTCTTGTTTTCCATGACCACCACTGGGACTTCATCTTTGCCAGCCATTTTTGCGGCTCGAAGACGGCGTTCACCTGCAATAAGGTCATACCTGTTACCTTTGGTGCGCGTGACGAGCAGTGGTTGAATTATTCCGTTTTCTTTAATGGATTCAGATAGTTGTGTAAGTTTTTCTTCGTCAAAGTAACTCCGTGGTTGGTCTGGGTTTGGAGCTATTTTTTCAATATCACACATAAAAAAGCGATCATCTTCCTCCTGGATATCTGTTTGTAGCAGTGCACCAACCCCTCTGCCGAGGACACTTTTTTTACTCATAACTACATTTCCCGTTTTAATCGTTGTAAGAATTCTGTCCCCAGTTTGGTGTAGGCTTTTGCCCCGCTGGAATTTTTATCGTATTCAATGATAGTTTTACCATGGCTGGGGCTTTCACTGAGTCGTACATTACGAGGTATAACTGTCTTGTACACCTGATCGCCAAAGTGACTTTTGACTTCTTCTGCTACCGAATGTGTCAGCTTGTTTCTTCCGTCATACATGGTCAAAAGAAGTCCCTCTATATACAACTCCCGATTGAGTGTTTTCTTGACCTTGCGAATAGTGGAAATAAGTTGCGCCAATCCTTCCAGAGCAAAATATTCACATTGGAGCGGGATCAGGATGGAGTCAGCCGCAGTAAGACTGTTTAAGGTCAGAATACCCAGGGAAGGTGGGCAGTCAATGATGATAAAATCGAACTCTTCTTTGAGTGAGCGGAGGACAGCTTTGAGTTTTTTTTCTCTGTTCTCCTGAGAGATCAGTTCGACTTCCACACCAACCAGGTCAATAGAAGAAGGGAGGACAGAGAGGTTTTTCAAACGAGTTTTTTGGACACAGTTTTTGGCTTGCCCCTCATCGGTGTAACACGTGTAAATGTTCGCATCCCCAACGGTATTAAAAACACCGACCCCGCTTGAAGCGTTTCCCTGGGGATCAGAGTCAACGAGCAGCACTTTTTTCCTTTTGGCAGAAAGAACAGCAGCCAGATTAAGGGCTGTGGTTGTTTTGCCGACGCCACCTTTTTGGTTAGCCACAGCTATTGTTTTTGCGTACAACGTTATTCCTCTCTTGTTTCTAAGCCGGATGGACTGATGAGAAATCCGGGCTAACTTTATTGACGAAAATAAGAAACAGTATACTATAATCAGTCCCATGAGCATACATTTCTCTTGAGGGTAAATTTAAAAAAAAATGTTTCACGTGAAACATTTTATAGCAGGAGCGTGTGATGGAGTTTGATAGTGATGTCCTTATCATTGGCAGTGGCGTTTCCGGTTTGTCCTATGCTTTGAAAGTGGCCCGGTTTGCAACGGTAACAATTGTTACCAAAAAGGCGAAGGCAGATACTGCAACCAATCTTGCCCAGGGTGGGGTGGCAGCTGTGCTGTCTGTTGAGGATTCTGTAGAGGCGCATGTAAGGGACACCCTTGTGTCGGGAGACGGTTTATGTGACGAGGATATCGTGCGCACTGTTGCCACAGAAGGACCGGAACGGGTGCGGGAGTTGGTTGACCTGGGGGTAGATTTCCACAAAAACGCAGATGGCACGTTTGATTTAGGCATGGAAGGAGGACACTCGGCCCGGCGGGTTGCACATGCCTACGATCTGACCGGTCGGGAAATTGAACGGGCCCTTTTGGAGCAGATAGCAGCCAACCCCAAAGTCACTGTTTTGGAAAAACACCTCGCTATCGATCTGTTGGTGGAATCAAAAGCACGGGGCTCCAGTGTCGACTCAAAAAAAGGCGAAAGGTGTCTCGGCGCGTATGTGCTTGATCGTGAATCTGGGAAAGTAGAGGTGCGTCAGGCACGGGTGACCGTACTTTGTACAGGGGGCTGCGGTAAAGTTTACCTGTATACCACGAATCCCGATATAGCGACTGGAGATGGCGTCGCTATGGCATATCGGGCAGGGGCAAAAATAGCAAATATGGAGTTTATCCAATTCCACCCAACCTGTTTTTTTAACTGGGAGGCGAAAAATTTCCTCATTTCTGAGGCAGTTCGCGGCGAGGGAGGGGTTTTGGTCGACGATAAGGGCATTCCGTTTATGAAAAAATATGATTCCCGAGGTGATCTCGCTACCAGGGATGCCGTGGCCCGTGGAATAGACGCGGAAATGAAGGCGAGTGGTGCTGACTGTGTGTATCTGGATATCACCCACAAGTCTCCCGAATTTTTACGTGAGAGGTTCCCAACTATCTATCAGACCTGCAAGCAGTACGGGGTGGATATTACCAAACGTCCTATACCTGTTGTTCCCGCTGCACACTATATGTGCGGAGGGGTGCTTGTGGATGAATGGGGGCAGAGTTCTCTGGAGAACTTGCTCGCTTTTGGTGAAACAGCCTGCACCGGGTTGCACGGTGCGAATCGACTCGCCAGTAACTCCCTGCTTGAAGCCGTTGTTTTTGCCCATCAAGGGGCAATTATGCTGGAAAAGAAAATAGAGGGTCTACGAGCCCTGAAAAAAGTGGCGGTTGCGCCATGGCGGACAGAGGGGGCGTCTTCTCTAGACGAGTCAATTCTGGTGAACCATAACTGGGACCAGTTGCGGCGTCTGATGTGGAACTATGTGGGGATTGTCAGAAATGCAAAACGTTTGGACTTGATGCAGAGGCGTTTGCAATCAATGTTGGACGAGATAAATGAACATTTTTTCGATTATCTCTTAACCCCTGATTTGGTGGAGCTGAGAAACCTGGCTGTGATAGCGGATCTCATTGTGCGTAGTGCTGCTCAGCGAAAGGAATCCAGAGGCCTCCATTACACACTGGATTACCCCTCTCGTGATGACAAGACGTGCCGTATAGATACTATCCTGCAACGAAAGGGGTAATCGTTAAGATGGGGGTGGGGTTATTCGCCGAAAAGTCCTTTAAGCATCTTTAACCCCTGCTCCATTTCCTGCATCATCTCTTCCTGTGCTGGTTGATCGCCCTGTTGGTTGGTGGTGGGCATTTGCTGTTGGGCAGGTGCTCCAGTACCAGTAGGGTAGGGGGTGAAAGGGGCATTTTTTAGTTGCTGGGCCCCATCTGGTTGCTTGAGTTTGGCCATGATAGAGTGAATCATTGAGGTCATCATTGCTTCAGCTTCCTGGTCATGGCTGACTTCAATGTTTTTGGGGCCCATGAAAGCGCTCTCTGGAATGGCTGATGAGGTGTCGAAAGAGGTGGCTGTGATATTGGTGGACATCCCCATGACAGAGGTTTCACTTCGGAGCGGGATGTCGGTTGCATGCATGGTGTAGACCTTGGTGATACCGGCTATCTCTGTCAGGTCGCAAGAATGGCCAAGGATTTTTTCTGCGTTTGGGCGGTTGGTACCGCCCAAGTTCATAAGTGCAGCGCCGAGTTCTTCGGCGTTTTTTTCCACGTTGTGTTTTTCCTCTTTGGAAAGTTTGTTATATTCTGCTGTGAAAATTTTTGCAGGGTTGGTTATTTTGTCACCAGTTCTTTCCTCTAAATCGTAGGTTGTGACCCAATCAGGGGTGACCATTTCTATGGTGTTAGTCCTGGTGGTCATCCCCATCATGGACATGGTTGTATCATGGTGGGTAGCCCTTTGTTTTCCTTTGTTTTTGATGAAAAGTGTTTCTGTGCCCTCCTCATTACCGCTCACTGTATAGTGGATTGTGGCCTTTTTAAAGGGCAGTGGCATGTTCCAAGGAAGATCCTTTGCAAGAAGCGGTACTGTAAAGAAGAAGAGAAGAATGATGACAGAGGAAAAAATAGTGCGTATTTTGTTCATGGTACTCCTTTTTTGGTAGTAGATTAGGGAGGCGGTGGGGTGTTGTTTGTTTGATTAACAAAAAACACCAACTATATGGATAAACTCTAAATGTTACATAACAAGGTACATTGTACATATGCTGACTGCAATACACTTTATAGCCGAGCGCCGTATAAAAAAAGCCATGGCAGAGGGGACGTTACCAGATCTCTCCCACTGGAAAGACAAGCCTATGCCTAAGGACGACATGGCAAATGTGCCAGTTGATCTAAGGATGGGATATCGGATACTGAAAAATGCAGGGTATGTTCCAGAGGAGGTGGGGTTGCGTAAGGAAATTAGACAAACAGAGGACCTGCTCCGCCAGTGTACAGATGAAAAAAGTAAATATAAGCAGCTTAAGAAATTGGAATACTTGAGGTTCAAGCTGGAGTTTCGGATGGGAAAGAAACTCCAGCTTGATGATGAATCCAGTTACTATGAGAAAGTCGTAGACTCCCTGACTGTGAAGGGGAAATAAGAGCAGTATTTTATCTGTTACAGGGTAATGGTGTCGTCAAAGGCTGTCTTTGCCCCGACAATTTTTTCACCGTTCCCAATAGTCGCTCGGTAGGCATTTTCTTTGAATCGGCTGAACAAAGAGGCATACTCGCGGAGGTCGCTGATACCAGTACCTCTAACCTCGCTTATTCGCTGCTGCTTGAATGCAGGCGTAATCCCTGAAAGATACTCATTACGTGCTACTGCGCCACGGGAAGCAGGCCCTTGGTGGGGGGTAAGGTTACCGTAGGTTCCTATTATGAGTTGACTGAGCATGTCGCTGCTGATGTCAAGGGTGGCGACAGTCTCTTGCATGGCATCATAGGCTGCATAGGTTTTGTCTACCTGCGGATCACGGTAGCTTACAACTCCAAAGTTACCGGTTAAATGGTTGAATTGAATGAAGCAACCATAAGCCCCTCCTTTTTGGCGGACCGTATTCCACAAGTAATCCCTTGAGATCCAGGTCTTTAGCACCTCAAAACTGCCTTTATAGTGTTCAGTGGTGGGGAAGAGGGTGCATCCCTGTACATTGTAAACGACTTCGGCAGAGGTGGAGAATGCCTGATTTGCAGGCATGTCGATAAACGCAGATTGCGTTGGTGTTAAAGGGCTCTCATTCAAGGTTGAGACAATAGCAGGGGCTAACTGCTGAAAAGTTTGTATGTCCTGATGGTCTGCCGTTATGGAGATAATCAGTCCCTCTTTGTTGAGGAGAGTGTCCTTGATGACCCCAAGAGCGTGTAAAAATTGTTGCTCCATTTTGTCGTAGTTCAATGCCAGGTGCTTGAGCTTGAGATACGCGTGAGCCCCGTTAATGTATTCATTGTATTTCCCCGCAAGGCTCAGGTTAGAGAAAACCCTGGTAGAGGCCAATGAGTATCCTTCACTCTGCACAGAATGCTCTGCCCAGGCATATTCCCGCTGCACTATTTCGCGGATACGCTGCCGATTGGTGAGGTCAACATCGCTAAAGACCTCTGTCAGCAGGTTGATGGCTCTGTCCAGATTCGTGGAAAGTGACTTGATGTGAAACCATTGTATCGGTCGAACAGAGTCCCTGGAGCCGGCCTGGAGATAGCTGTTAAAGGAGTGGGAGAATCCTCCTGTGTATAGGTTTACATCTTTAGTAAACTGCATGTAGTCTTTGCCTGCAGTACCAATCTCAGTGAAAATGGTGCCAAATAAATCCAGGTAGGGGAGAAGATCTGTCGAAATACCTGAACAGTCCAGCCCAAAGTCCAGATAGCAGATCCCGTTGGTTGGGAGATCGTTGATGAGAAATTCCGTGTCAGCAAGACGTTGCGCTGTAACTGAGTACTGTTCTGGGGTCGGCTCCAGATCATCAACCATGAGCCGTGGCAGGAGTTGGAGACTGGACGGGGGAGGAGGGGTTGATTGCAGTTTTATAAGTTCAAGGGTCCGCGTTACGAGCGATTGCCGTTGTTGCTCGTTGAGCTGCTGTTCATATTTATCCAGGCGATCTTGTTCCTGAGCCAAATTTTGCTGCAGTTTCTCGGGATCAGGAGTGAGGGTAACTATCGCTGATGCCTGATTGTCAAGGAGGTGCTCTTGGATGAGTTGTTCAAAATAGCCATTTTCAAGGGCATCTTTTCTTATTTCTGCAAACAGTTCTTCCACCTGAAGGGCAGAAAAGGGGTCAAGTCCGTATTTCATGGCAGGCAGTGCCTTACCTATGAGGTCTAATCCTCTTTGCGCCTTGTTCATTTCCTCCCTGACTGAAAATTCATATTTATTCAGCTCCGAGAGAACAAGTTCCGGATCGAGTTTCTGGTCAACCATGTTGGCCAGGGTTTGCTGATAGAGCTTGAGAAAGGCCTCTCTTTTCTCTGGGTCTGAGCCTATGAGATAGGTCATCATGATTGTGGTATAGGTGGAGTTATCAAGAAAAAGACCACCAAAATCATGACACAGACGTTCCTCAATGATAGCATTTTTCAGCGGAGAGGCATCGGAGTTGAAGAGGATATGGGCGATAATCTGGAAGGCTGTGTTTTTTTTCCGTTCGTTCGCAGTCCCGACAATGCTGCTTACGGCAAGAAAGGTTTTTTGAGTGAGTTCTGTGTCGGGTTGAACGGGGTAGCCAGCATCTTTGAAAACTGTGTTTTGAACGGGATTTCCCTGGACGATTTCAGCACGGGGAACAGGTTCAGCGAATTCACACAGAAAATTGGTTTCAATAAAAGCAAGCTCCTCGGTAAGTGATGCATCACCGTAGAAGAAAAAAGTGGCATTTGCGGGATGATAATGATCACTGTGAAATTGAACAAACTGTTCGTAGGTGAGGTCCGGGATAGAGGCAGGGTCGCCACCGGATTCGTGAGCATAGGTTGAACCGGGTAATAATCCCTGATAAGTCTGGTGAAACAGAGAACGAATGGGATCAGAAAAAGCACCTTTCATTTCATTGAGTACTACTCCAGAATACTCGACTTTTTCTTCAAGATTCTCTAAATGATGGTGCCACCCTTCCTGTTCGAACGTAGTTTTATGTAGCAGGGGATGCAGGGTGACATCACAGTATACATCCATGATGTTAAAATATTCTTTGCTGTTGCGGGTGGCAAAGGGATACCAGGTAGTATCGGCACCGGTCATGGCATTGAGAAAGGTCATCAGCCCACCTTTGTTTATTTCACCAAAAACATCGTGGACCGGATACTTTTTTGATCCCATGAGCACAGAGTGTTCAAGTATATGTGCAACACCTGTGGAATCTTCAGGCACTGTCATAAAGGAAACGCAGAAGGTTTTGTTGGGATCGTTGTTCTTTATAGCAAAGGCTGTGCAACCAAGGGTGTTGTGTTGAAAACGATAAACAGTGGAGTGTATTTCGGCGATATCCTGTTTGTTGATAAGGGTGAAGTTGCTGTAGGTCTTTCCTTGGATAAAATCAGTCATGGTCTATGGTGGTTAAAAGGTTTTATGGGAATCAAGAAGCAGGGTAACGGGGCCTTGGTTGGTAAGAGTAACCTCCATTTCTGCCTGGAAAGTACCGGTTTGTGGAGGAAACCCGATACGGGTGCACTCATCTATAAAATTAAGATATAACTGTTGTGCCTTCTGCGGCGGAGCTGCAGACGACCAGGATGGGCGACGACCTTTACGACAATCACCATACAGGGTGAATTGAGAAACGACAAGTAATTGGCCGTTCACATCGCTTAGGGACAAGTTCATAATACCCTTAGCGTCATCAAAAATACGGAGATTGATAATCTTTTCGGCAAGCCACCTGATATCCTTATCTGTATCCGTAGAGTGAACGCCTAGAAGGATAAGGAGCCCTTTTTCTATGGCTCCGGTGACAACATTATCTACCTTTACATTTGCTTGGGAAACCCTTTGGATGACAGCTCTCATTGTATGAAATTTGTAGTTGGTTATGGAGAAGGGAGGAAGAAAGCTTTGAATGGGACTGAACGACAGGACAGGTTGACGACAACTAGCCATTGGTAGTGGCTGGTTGTGCCTCGCCTTGTAGTTTGTTTTTAAGCTATGGTGTAGGTGACCATCTGCTATCTGTTCTTGGTCGGGACGGAGGCGTATTTATGACCTGCTGCTAGGACATACTGGATTACGGAGACGGCGGCAATAGTGGCTGTCTCGCCGCGCAAAATGGAGGGCCCAAGCGAGAAGGGAAGAAAGCCTGAATCAAGGAGCCTGTCAACCTCCTGCTGGTGCCATCCACCTTCTGGACCTATGCAGATACAAATTGGTCCAGGGTGTCTGTACATATCAAGGGGGAGAAGGGAAGATTCTTCTTTTTCCCACGCGATGTATTTTTGGGTAAAAAAAGAGAAATCTACCTCTTCTAAAGAAGTCTGCTTGGCGATGTGCATGGGAGTAGGGCGCTGTGACTGTTTGCACGCTTCGACCATGATTCGCTGCCACCGTGAATGCCGTTTTTCGTTTTGAGATTTATGCTCACAAAATCTAGTAGAGAGGGGGAACAGTTGCGCGACTCCAAGTTCAGTCGCTTTTTGAACAACCACTTCCATTTTTTTCCCTTTGAGGACACCCTGGGCTAAAGTTATGGGAAAGGGGGATTTCTGCTCGATTTGATTTTTTTCAACCACCAATGCGCGGACTGATTTTTTTGCAGCCACGTCAAGGGTGGCCAGGTAGACATGACCGGATCCATCAATAAACTCAACCTGATCACCTGGCTGGAGACGCAACACGGTTGTTATATGATGGGCTTCTGATCCTGTTATGGTGATACAGTTATCCTGAATGGATTCCGGTGTAATAAAAAATCGACGCATGGGGTGTACTTGGACAAGTGAATTGGTGAGACAGCATGATTACTACGACATACCCATTATCCTAATGATTCTGACATGTTGATGCAACCGAGAAAATAAAGGAATCTAAACCCAAAAAAGGGCCCCCTTGTCGAAGAGGTGCCCTTTTTTAACATACGTGCAACCTGCACGCGTATAGTATTAGCTTCAGCCGCTTTTGCCAACTGGCTTTTTCACATGTTCTTTCGTCTTGTCTATTGCTTTTCCTGTTTCTTCTTTGGTTGCATCTGTGGTGGAGTCGACGGCTTTGTCGACCGTTTCATTTACGTGTTTTTCAGCGCTCCCGGCGCTAGTTTTATCACCACCTCAGCCACTCGTTCCTGCAGGTTTGTGGACGTCGCTAGCGCTCCCGGCGCTAGGTTTGGCTCCTCAGCCACTACCTGCGGCATGTGCATTTGGTATCGAAACACCTCCTGCACTGATCAGCCCGGCTACGCTGAGCCCGGCAAGCAGTTTGTGGAGTTCTTTTTTCTTCATAACATCCTCCCTGAAAGGAAATTGATGAGGAGAAAAACAGAAAGAGTTTACCTATAGCTCATTGCTTTTCCATAGGGTCAGTATATTTGAATTTCAAAAGAAGTCAAGAGCGTGTCAGTGGAAGCAAGTAGACGGGGTGACCGGTAGTGGCGATTTTCATGTGATTCGTTTGTATTTGGTGATTCTATAGTTAGTGGGGCCAAGAGAGTAAGCCATCCCGACAGCTTTGAATCTTTTGGTAGGGATTTCAGGGAAAAAAGTGTCCCCTTCAAAGTCTTGTTCAATGAGGGTGATTAAGAGCGTGTCTGCTTTGTCTATGCCTTCTTTATAGAGCTGTGCGCCACCGACAATGAAAACACGGGTGTCTTTTGTACATAAGGACAAGGCCTGTTGTAGTGTGGGGACAAAAAGACAGCCATCAACCAGACCTTTTTTTCTGCCGGTGATGATAATATTTTGTCTGCCAGGGAGGGGGCGACCGATAGACTCGAAGGTCTTACGACCCATGATGATGGGGTGACCCATGGTGACATGTTTAAAAAAATACTGCTCAGATGGAAGGTGCCAAGGGATAGAGTTCTTGTTGCCAATGACATGGGATGCAGTCATGGCTGCAATGATGATTATTTCCAAAAGAATACCTAATTGAGCAAAAGGGAAATGAGCGCTTGCAAATATTTTGTGATCCATTTTAAGGTGCTTCTGTTTTTTGAGCAAGCAAAGCTAACCAAATTTGATGCAGAGGAATGTGTTATGCGATTTTTAATATATGGAGCTGGGGCTTTGGGACAGGCCATTGGCTGTATGCTGGCTACCGACGGACACCAAGTTGACCTGGTGCTGCGAGAGCGTTTTAAAAAAGTTCTTGAAACAAAAGGACTTAAGGTAACCGGTATTTTTGGTGACTATGAGGTTGCTCCAGGTACGTTGAATCTGGTGACGAGTTTGAGTGGTCTTGACGGGAGTCCATATGAGTATGTCCTTATTACGACCAAGGCATATGATACAGAAGGTGCCGTGAAAGAGATCTCCAACCTCCAGGGATTTCATGGCGCGGTTGTCTCCATGCAAAACGGATGTGGGAATGTGGAACAGGTCGAAGCCGCATTCGGCCTTGAGCGAACGCTGGGGGCAAGGGTAATAACAGGGTTTGAAATTGAGCGTCCGGGCAGTGTCCGGATAACCGTCTCGGCCGATGATGTACATGTGGGGGGATGCCAACAGGGACATATCCCTGAGACAGCGGTTCGGTTTGCAGAGGCAGTCGATAAGGCTGGCCTGCCGTGTTGTGCAGTGGATGATATTTATAAGGACCTGTTTGCAAAGCTCTTGTATAACTGTGCCCTTAATCCTTTGGGAGCGATATTGGGGGTACACTATGGTGCGTTGTCTGACAGTGTCGATTGCAGGGGTATCATGGACAGCGTGATTAAGGAGACCTTTATGGTCATCGATGCGATGGGATTTGCGACCCACTGGCAGGGGCCGGAAGTTTATAAGGATGTTTTTTATGGTAAACTGGTTCCGGTGACCTATGATCACCGACCTTCAATGTTGCAGGATATTGAGCATGAAAAGCCAACCGAAGTGGAAGCACTGATCGGTTATGTGGCTGCACAGGGTAAAAAACGAGGAGTGGCAACGCCTACCTGCGATGTCCTTGCTGCACTTGTTCGTTTTAAAGAAAAGCAAGCACGTTAAATAAAGAGCAGTCGGACAAGGCTATTGCGGCAATGCAGCCTTGAGATGATTGTTTGGTCGGATTGGAAAGAGGGGACAATAAAAAAAGACGCTTCGCTTGCCTATGATGCAAGGGAAGCGTCTTTGGATAAGAAGATAACAAAAAAGGCAGTATTAGTTCTTGGGAGGCTCTTTTGTCGGTTCTTTCGCCTCATTAATTTGGGGCGCCATACCAAGACCAAGACGTAATTTAGTATCAATGTCCGCGAGCATGTCTGGATGCTCTTTGAGAAACTTTTTGGCGTTTTCACGTCCTTGACCAATCCGTTCGTCCTGGTAGGAGTACCAAGCACCGCTTTTATCGACCAGATCATGTTCAACACCGAGATCAAGAATATCACCTGTTTTAGATATCCCTTCTCCATAGATCATATCAAATTCAGCAAGTTTAAAAGGTGGAGCGACTTTGTTTTTGACCACCTTGACCTTGGTCCGGTTACCGACAACCTCCAGGCCGTCTTTGATTTGGGTCATCCTTCTAATATCGATCCGGATGGAACTATAAAATTTAAGGGCATTACCACCGGTTGTGGTTTCAGGGTTGCCAAACATAACTCCAATTTTCATCCGTATCTGGTTGATGAAGATGAGGACAGTATTGGCTTTTTTCAGGACGCCTGCAAATTTTCGCATGGCATGAGACATGAGTCTGGCCTGTAGGCCGACATGTTGGTCTCCCACGTTGCCATCAATTTCGGCACGTGGCACCAGTGCGGCCACCGAGTCTATGACAATGACGTCAATACCACCACTTCGCATCAGAATTTCGGTAATCTCAAGGGCTTGTTCGCCAAAGTCAGGCTGAGAGATCAATAAGTTGTCTACATCGACACCTAAACGCTCTGCATAGTTTGTGTCAAGGGCATGTTCCGCATCGATAAATGCCGCATTGCCTCCCAGCTTTTGTGCCTGGGCAATAACGTGGAGGGCAAGTGTTGTTTTTCCTGAAGATTCCGGCCCGTAAATTTCTGTTATCCTTCCCCGGGGAAACCCTCCAACCCCTAGCGCAAGATCTATAGAGAGGACCCCAGTGGGGATAGCAGGAATGTTTTCCCGTTCGTCAGATCCAAGGCGCATGATAGCACCTTTACCGAACTGACGCTGTATCTGAACCATTGCATTATCAACACTTTTTAATCTGCCTTCAGCAGCAGTTTCCTTGGACACAGCCATGCGATCTCCTTAGCGTAGTTGTTTCAATTTTCGAGAAGAGCTTGGCGTACAGTATCAAGAGCTGTGTACGCTGTTTTATCTTGAATCTGAGTACGGTTTCCAGTGAATTGATACAATGTCTCTGTCACCTTGTTGTTGTGAAAAAGACCGATATACACTGTCCCGACAGGTTTTTCATCCGATCCGCCTCCAGGTCCGGCAATGCCGGTAACGGATACGGCGGTGCTGCATTTGAGTTTTGCAGCCAGTCTTGCTGCCATGGCTCTGGCTGTCTGCGGGCTGACCGCTCCGTAGTTCTTAAGCAGCGCCTGGTCAACGTTGAGCAGCGTTTGTTTGAGAGCATTGGAATAAGCAATAACACCACCGGCAAACCATTGTGAGCTGCCTGCCACCTGGGTTAATTTGGAGCTGACCAATCCGCCTGTGCAGGATTCAGCCACACAGAGCAAGGCATTCCTGCCGCTTTTCAGCATGCAATTCCCAACAATTTCAGCCAAAGACTGCTCACCTGTACCATAGAGGTAATTTCCTAGAGATGACCGTATGGCCTCATCAGTCGCAGAAAAAAGTTTTGCGGAAGTCTTTTGGTCATTTGTTGTGATAGTTAAGCTCACATGCACTTCACAGCCAACCGGATAATAGCCGATCTGGATAGATTCTGTTTCTTCCAGGTTGACCAGACGTGCATTGATTTCAGTTTCCGGCAGGCCAAAGGTCCGATATAACTGCTGACAAACATGTTTGTTGGGTTGTGGGTACCACTCTTCCAGTGCTGGCAGGACTTTGTCTGTGAGGAGATGCTCCATCTGGGGAGGTACACCGGGAAGAAAAAACAGGGGCTTGGCTGCGTAGGGAAGCAGGTACCCTGCCATTCGGTAGGTCTCGTCGAGAATTGTCGCGTTTTCAGGAAGCCATGCAAGCTTTTCTACAGCAGCGCGTTTGCAGGCGTTCATATTTGTTAGCCGTTTTTCTATATTAGCAACAATCTGGCTGTGCAGTACTCCTTTGAGCTGGAGTGACTCGATAATAGCTTGAGTGGTGAGGTCGTCAGTTGTGCAGCCAAGACCGCCAGTGATGATGACAAAGTCCGCCTGTTCAAGACTCTGTTTTATTGTTGGGCCTATAAGCTCAAATGAGTCACCAATGGTATGAATGGATCTGACAACATGGCCAGCTGCATGGAGCTTCTGTGCCGCATATCCACTGGTGGTATTGTTGATCCTGCCTGTTGTCAGCTCGTCGCCGATGGCAATTATTTCCCCTATCATCTGTTTCTTCTCCTTTTTTAAACAGGGGGCACTTTACTTGTTAACCTGTTTTTCCTCAAGCAACTCTTCAGTAATCTTGCCGATTGGTTGCCCTTGATCAAAACCAGTAAAGCTAACAGGTACCACTTGGTGGATGAGGTTGGTGGGACCTGAAAAAAGGAGGGGAATATAATTCTCAGAAAAGCCCTGTAAAAGGCTGCTCCCTTTACGTAGCCGCTCCACGAGGACCTGGCATTGGGTACCAAGCTGGCGTTTGTGAAAGTTATGCCGTAGTTGTTCGTCTAGTTCGCGTAACCGCTTTACCCGTTTATTTTTTACAGGTCCTGGTATTTGATCCCGAAAGGAGGCTGCCAGGGTACCTTGGCGTTTGGAGTAGGGGAATACGTGCAGGTAGCTGATTGGGAGATCATGTATGAATCGGTAGGTGTTGTCAGCCTCGGAATCGGTCTCACCAGGGAACCCGCCAAGGATGTCACAACCGATAGCCGCATGTGGTATGGCTGTATGGATAGACTGGACAGCTTTCCGGAAAGTGGCTGTTGTGTATTGGCGGTACATGCGCCGTAACACGTTGTCGTCACCACTTTGAAGCGGGATATGGAGATGTGGCATGAAGTTGTTGTGGCTCACCACCAGGTTCAGTAACTGATCGTTTACTTCGGTGGGTTCGATGGAGCTTAACCGAATCCGCATTGTAGGAAATTGTGTACAGAGACGATCAAGTAAAGAATAGACGTTTTCCCCTTCATCAAGGTCAAGACCATATTTACCGATGTTTATCCCGGTGATTACCACCTCCCGGTATCCTTCTTCCTCAAAAATGGCTACCTGACGAAGGAGTGCCGCTATTTTCACGCTTCTGCTCGGCCCTCTGGTGTAGGGAACGATACAGTACGTACAGAAATTATTGCATCCATCCTGGACACGCAGGTAGGCACGGGTGCGCCCTGCAAAGCGTTTGACCGGTAACTCGCAGATATTCTCTTGATGGCTGATTTTTCCCATGAGTACGACCAGATTAGGAGCCGTTTCTTTGAGGGCAGTGTCCACGATGAGGTGTTTATAGTCATTGCCAACCATACAACCTTTGTCGCCGACAATGTCCAGGACAGTTGCTGGATCCATCTGGACGTAACATCCGGTAACAATGATTCTTGCTTCGAGGTTGGTTTGCAGGGCACGGCGAATAAGCTGGCGAGACTGCTGCCCGGCTTTAGCTGTTACTGTGCAGGTATTGATGACATAAATATCTGCCTTGTTTGTAAAAGGCACCAATGTACAGCCAGCTTCCTGAAAGCCGGTGGCAAAAGAGGCTGATTCAAATTGATTGACCTTGCATCCAAGGGTGGTGATGGCAATTTTTTTCATAAACAAGAGGGAACAGTTGATCTTTATTGTTGATATTTCTCTATTATACCGCTGCCGATCAACTTGTCACCATCATAAAATGCAGCATACTGACCAGGAGTGATTGCACGTTGAGGTTTTGTAAAAACGATTCTGCCTCGCTTGTGGCCTGCTAGCGTTAACTTAGCCCTGACAGGGGTATGGCGAGAACGGATTTGGACAACACCCTGCCATGGGAAAAGAGCTGGCTTTCTGTGCCATTGCAGGGAATGAACCGTAAGAGTCTCGTGCAGCAGTTCTTCATTTTTGCCAATGACAATTTGATTGTTTGGCGCATCAATGGCGGTGACATACCACGGAGTTGCATCCGGTACCCCGAGCCCCCTACGTTGGCCAATGGTGTAACGCCAAATTCCTTGGTGGCTAGCGAGGCTGGTGCCGTTGGTAGAAATAATTTCACCGGGGTGTTCTTTTAGTCCTCGGGAAGAGAGAAAAGAATGAAGGTCACCGGGAAGAAAACAGACGTCCTGGCTTTCCTGACCTTGGAAGTCAAATCCCATGGATTTCGCTTTTTGATAGGTCTTTTGTTTGCTCCATTGACCAAGAGGAAAAATATGGTCATCGAGCTGGTGTGACTTGACCCGGCAGAGGAAGTAGGACTGGTCTTTTAAGGGGTCCGGTGATCTGGCGATTAACGACTGCCCTTGGCTGGCGATAATCTGCGCATAATGACCGGAAGCGGTTTTATCCACTCCGGCAGCCATCATGGCGCGCATAAATATACCGAATTTAATATATTGGTTACAATAAATACATGGGTTGGGCGTCATCCCTTGGCGATATGCAGAGAGAAAATATTTGATTACAGTATCTGTAAAATGGTTTGCCAGCTCAACAAACTGGAGCGGTATCTGTAGTGTTTCTGCCACTCTCGAAACCCTTTCTTGCTGAGCTTCCAGTTCTGGGACAGGGAGAAGCATGAAAAAACCGTAAACGGCATATCCTTGCTCTTTGAGAAGAGCAGCAGCGACCGTAGAATCAACGCCTCCACTCATCGCCATACCGACTTTTGTTTTTTTGTTGTTGCCCATATTACAATGTTTTTTAGTGGAAATCCTATTTGTCTTCTGTGTATCAAGGGAAAGAAAGAAGGCGATACACTTAAGGTGGCAGGGTTGTAAGGGAAGAAACCGCTAGGGTGGAGGTACCGTATCGAGAGAAGAACCGTCAGAATACTTGGCGGTTACATAGATGCTGAACCGGTGCTACAATAATACGGCACAGCTTACGCCATGGTGTCTGTGATAAGTGGTTTGGGTTAGAGCAGGGATCTGAGTACATCGCATTTACGACAAATACTCATTTTTTCTTTCCATGTCTTTTCTGCCGTACAATCACAAAGGGTACCGCTGAGAAACCAACAAAGATGACCGGCTTGAAATTCCCAGGCAGGACAATTTTTTTTCTGGTCACATTTTTTTTGGGTCCAGCAGTCCTTACGCTTATTCTGAGCTTTACCACGCTGGTTAACCAGCAAGAAATAGAGTTGCCTTTCCACATGGATCGGGATTGAACGCCAGCCTTGCTCGTAACTTTGCACGGCCTTTAGTGACACTCCAAGGAGTGCAGCAAGCGTTTTTTGGGTTTTACCTAATTTAGCTCTAAATTGAATAAATGTTTCACGATCCATATCTTTTCCTAACGTTCAATCTTAATGATTCTACCAATACCACAAGGTGCTGGAGGCAGCAATTTATTTCTTTCCTTGATGAGGCAGCTTTTCAATAACCCTGATGCCCCATTAACGGAAGGAAAAAGTCATGTCCATCCACGTTGAGATTGTGTAGTTTGCAGCCAGGAAAGAGCAGTTGTCTGACCTTTGATTGTAACTTTCTTTTTTTAACACAATTACGAAGGTGATATTTTATAATGTCTGAACAACCAGATACAAACAAACCGCACGGGGCGGGTTACTCCCGCGTGATAAAGGCTTTTTATTGTTCCCTTGCCGGAATAAGGGAGGCTTGGAATCATGAGGCTGCTTTTCGTCAGGAAGTACTGCTTTGTGTGCTACTTTTTCCCGTAGCTCTTATATTAGGTAAAAGCGGTGTTGAAAGGGCGCTTTTGGTCAGCTGCCTTTTTCTTATTCTCATTACGGAAATTGTAAATACTGCTGTTGAAGCTGCCATAGACAGGATTGGGCCTGAACGTAATCCATTGTCCAAGCTGGCTAAGGATCTCGGGTCTTCAGCTGTTTTTCTCTCAATAATACATTGTGCTGTGGTGTGGCTTTTTGTAATTTTAAGTGATTAAAAGAATGAAGTTTTTTTATCCTGGTCATATGACTTGGCGGATTAAAATGTTATAATAATAGTAGGTTTGTGGACAGAGAGCTGCAGGTAAGGGCTACTGATACCCGTTTCACTAACGAGAGGAGGTGTAAATGGCTGTAAAAGTATTGATCAGAAGAAACGTGTCCGATGATAAGCAAACAGAACTTTCGGGATTACTGCGAGAGCTCAGAACCTTAACCACAAACAGAAGAGGCTATATTTCTGGAGAAACTTTTGACCGTTTTGATAAACCAGGTGAAAGTTTGGTCGTCAGCACTTGGCAATCTGCTGATGATTGGCGTGAATGGGTACTCTCTCCGGAACGTCAGGCGCTGCAGGGTAAGATTGATGTTTTGCTTGGCAAAGAAACTACCTATGAAATTTTTGAGTATGCATAAGGCGGTCAGTATTTTTTAAACCAACCATGACGGAGCTGTAACTGGCTGTCTGAAAATGGTTGAGTTGATGGTAACGGTTTATTGCATTAGGTTAGCAATAAACCGTTTTTTTTTCAGCAGTGTCCGGTTAGGGAGAAATCACTGACCGGGTTATCACTGGCATTCATCATCCTTCCGCAAACAAAGGGCGAAATGTCACTCAGTCAAACAAAAAAGCAGAGCTATAAATACGCAAACCACCGTTATGAAAACATAATTTTTACATAAAGGGAACGGTGCCCTACCTTCCTGCCCAAATGAGTCAAGCAACGGTCAAACAAATTCGATTATGGCCACCAAAGCACATAGTGTATCGCTTTAGCCCCTGCGTTTTCGTCGTAGGGTTTGATCTTGTCTGCATCAATGGCTAGATTCTCAGATCTGTATCTATCAAGCAGGCAGTCTTTAAAGTGAGCTCTGGCCGGGGAGGGGAGAAGGGTATACACTTCTCCTGTAAAGCTGAAAAAATATTTTACATTTGTCTGAAATTACTTATATTATTTGTAAAGATGCCGTTTGAGGCGGGAATCGAGAGCAAGATAACCAGCCTTTCTCTATTTGGATAACGGCGTCATGATGGAGATTACATACTCCATTATCAGGTGGGTCAAGACTATCACAGGAGAATGGTATATGAGTAGCGAAGTGCATGTGAAAAATATCGGTTTGCGGGGTGTAACTGTTGCAGATTCTGCAATTAGCTTCATCGACGGTGAAAAAGGAGTACTCATTTATCGCGGCTACCGCATAGAAGATCTTGCTGATAACTCCTCATACATGGAAACAGTGTACCTGTTGCTCCATGGGACCTTGCCAACCATTGAGCAGGAGCAACGATTCGTTGAGAAGGTCAAAGCTGCTCGACAGGTTCCTGATTTTGTTTATCAGAGTATGAAGCAATGGCCGGCAGATGCAGAACCTATGGACATACTACAGGCTGTTGTCCCTATGCTGTCCATGGCTGATGAGTATGGGGATACCTTTGAAAGAGGGATAAATATTAATCGTTCCATCGGTCTGATTGCAAAATTGCCGACCATAACCGCAGCCTGGCATCGGATTCGAAACGGACTGGAACCTTTGCCACCAGACGAAAGCCTTGACCATGCTGCCAACTTTTTATGGATGCTGCAGGGGAAAAAACCAGATGCAGCAACCGCCAGAGAGTTGGACATCTGTCTGGTACTGCATGCTGACCATACCTTTAATGCTTCCACCTTTGCCGCCAGGGAGGTCGTTTCTACAAGGGCTTCACTTTATGCCGGAGTTGCCGCAGGATTGGGAGCGCTTTCTGGAAGTTTGCATGGCGGAGCCAACACCAAGGTTATGAAAATGCTGCTTGACCTGGAGGGTGAGCCGGATGTTGAGGCCTGGGTTAAGGACAGGTTAGCACAGGGGCATAAGGTTATGGGGTTTGGCCATGCAATTTACAAGACTGGTGACCCGCGAGCTGTGTATTTGAAGAAAATGGGCCAGAGGCTAGGGGAGCAAACCGGACAAAATTGGTTCACTCTCTCCGAGCAGGTTGAGCGCGCAACCCTTGCTGAGTTTGCTCAGAAAGGGAAAACAACTATTTTACCCAATGTTGATTTTATGAGTGCTACTGTCTATTATATGATGGGCATCCCTTTAGACCTTATGACCCCTGTTTTTGCTATCTCCAGGGTAGCAGGATGGTGTTCACATATAATTGAGGAGCAGTTTGCAGATGCCCAGGAAAAACCGGCTCTCTATCGACCAAAAGCACAATATGTAGGTGAGTACTGTGGTTTAATGGGATGTGAATACTCACCCCCTGAAAAACGTACTTAAGGGCTGTCACCACGTTTGAGAAGTTAATTCAACAATGTTCTGTGTTATCAGATGAATACAGGCATCAACGGTTCCCGTATGGTACTTGACCCCTCGGCCGGCCCGTATCTCATCGAGTGCTGTTTCTATACCAAGCGATGGGCGGTAAGGCCGATGGGAGGATATGGCCTCCACCACGTCGGCCACGGTCAGGATTTTAGCTTCCAGAAGAATCTCCCCGTCTTTAAGGCCGCGTGGATAGCCAGAACCGTCCAGCACCTCATGGTGCTGATATACAATTTGCGCTACCGGCCACGGAAACTGAATATTTTTGAGGATCTCATAACCGACTGTTGTGTGGCATTTGATGATGGCCCGTTCTTCGCTGGAAAGGGCAATTGGTTTGGCCAGGTACTCCGCTGGTACTGATATTTTCCCGATATCATGCAGAATAGCAGCAAAATGCAGCCCCTCTATCCGGTCATCACTTAACCCCAATTCCCTGGCAATGGCACATGCAAGCTCGTCAACCCGGAGTTGATGACCGGCCGTATAGGGGTCACGCTTTTCCGCCGCAGCGGCGAGTGATTTGACGGTTTCCTCCAAACTTGATCGCAACCTCTCACTACTTTTTTTCAGTTGCTGCATCACAGCCTTTCGTTCGGTAACATCCCGGGCGACTCCACGAAATACAGTGAATCCTTCTCTGTCGCTGATGTCACAGATGGGGATGGCATTGAATTCAATGACAACCTTTTTGTTGTCTTTTCCCAGACAAGTTACTTCAAAGCCGTAAAATGGTGTTTCCTTGACCAGTAGCTCCTGAAAGGAGGTCTCGATATGTTTCTTTTCCTTGGGAATACAGAGATCGGCAAGGGTTTTGCCCAAGATTTTTTCGGCTGTATAACCGAGTATATTTCTGACGTTAGGACTTGAGTAGGTGAAATATCCGGTATGGCTCATTTCCCAAATCCAGTCACTTGTTGTTTCCACCAGAGAGCGATAACGGTCTTTACTTTTTTCAATATCCTCAATCAGGCGGCCTCGCTCCTCCCAAATACGAACACGGACACGGTCTGCCAGGATCGTATTGCGGATACTATAGAGAGCCAAGAGGATTGCT
This sequence comes from Desulfobulbus sp., assembly GCA_030600525.1. GTDB lineage: Bacteria > Desulfobacterota > Desulfobulbia > Desulfobulbales > Desulfobulbaceae > Desulfogranum. Next base: position 26,917 of record JAUVLX010000008.1, read on the forward strand.
GCGACCAGAAATAGGGTGGAGACAGCGGTTAATCGTTTGCGAATCTTCGCCATCTCTCCCTGGACTTCTTCCAGGTAAACCCCTGTACCCAGCACCCACCCCCATGGTTCAAACAATTTTACATAGGAGAGCTTGGGCGAGATTTTTTCAGGTGAATCCAGCCATTGCCACATATATTCAACATAGCCTGCTCCCTGTTGTTGAGCAATCTTGACAAACTCGATAAATATTCGTTTTCCTGTAGGATCCCTAAAAGATGTGCTGTCATCTCCTTCCAAATCCGATCGATATGGATGCAAAACCAGTCGGTGCTCCAGGTCGTTAATCCAAAAATAATTCATGGCATTGTTGCCATAGCGGAAATGACGAATAAGACTAATTGCCTGACCTTGTGCCTCCTCGCGGGTGATAATTCCCTCCTGTTCCCAGGAGTGATATGTGGCAAGAACACTCCAGGAAGTCTCAATGAGTTCCTTGATCATCTCACGCTTGCCAGCCATGAAACTTTTTTCAAGTGAGGGGAGGATGACCAGAAAAATAGAGACGATAAAAAGAAGAATGGTAAGGAGTGCCGGCAAGGCAATACGTATAGAAATAGCT
>JAUVLX010000190.1 GCA_030600525.1 Desulfobulbus sp.
GAATAGGGTTGTACATTTACATGCTCAGCACCAAACAGGTCTTTAGCGCGCTTGATGGCAAGGTCTTCAATTTGGTCAACATATTGTTGGCCTTCGTAATACCGTTTTCCTGAGTAACCTTCTGAATATTTGTTGGTAAACACTGAACCGGATGCCTCCATGACAGCAGAGGAAACGTAGTTCTCAGATGCAATCAGCCTTATTTTCTGAGCTTGCCGAAGCTCCTCCTGGCGAATAAGCTCATATATCTCAATGTCATTTTGTTGTAGGTCTTCCATTTTTTCTCCTTGTTTCTCGGTTGGCCGAAAATATGTCATTTATTTCGAAATCTATAGGCAATAGCTTTGGAGTTTGCCGTTACTGTATTGTCTAAAATTAGTGTGAAGGTAGCTTATATGTTTGCAGACCGCTACTATACCAGCAAGGATTTTAAAAAAAAATTCCACCCAATAAAGTGAAATTATAACAACCTCGCATTTCTTTTACCGTAGAAAATACCTTTTGCAAAGAGCGATTTTTTAGGCAAATTTCGAAGAGTACTAGCACTCGATGAATTTGAAACTAGGTGTAATTATTGAGTACAATATTGCTTTTATACATCTGATAACTAGTTTTTTGACATTGGGCTTGTCTCAATTTACACATAAAATTTGAAAACAGATTTATTTCAACTGCGTTGGAGGTTTCACATGCGGTATCTATTCTTGATATTGATTCTTTTTCATTCTTCGTTGGTTTTTGCCGAGGGGCGCGATGTTGAGTACAAGGTAGGCCGCGATACTTTTCGAGGGTATTTTATGAGTCAGCAAAAAACGAGCCCACTGGTTCTACTGGTTCATGACTGGGATGGTATCACCAGCTACGAAAAACGTCGTGCGTCCATGCTTCACGAACTTGGCTATTCAGTCTTCGTCATCGATTTATTTGGCAAGGACGTAAGGCCAACTATTGTAGCCGAAAAACGAAAACTCACCCAATCTCTTTATAGTGATCGTCAGCGTATGCGAACTCTCCTTGATGGCGGGTTGTCAGCAGCGGGCCAATACGGAGCCGATGTTGAAAACAGTGTGGTAGCCGGATATTGTTTTGGAGGGGCTGCTGTTCTTGAATTTGCCCGGTCAGGTACTGATTTGAAAGGTTTCGTGAGCTTCCACGGTGGGTTAGCCACACCAGAAGGCCAGGATTATTCAAAAGTTAAAGGTGAGGTTTTCATCTTTCATGGTACAGCAGATAACGCAGTGAGCATGGATGAGTTTGCAGAACTTGCTCAAGCACTCGAACAAGATGGAATCAAACACGAGATGATAACCTACAGCGGAGCTCCGCATGCTTTTACAGTATTTGGGACCGACCGTTATCGTAAGGACGCGGATTTGAAATCATGGCAACGATTTACACTGTTTCTTGATCAGACTTTGCATAACAACTGAAAAGGTTATTCCTGTATCTACAAGGGGTATATTTACTTTGGTGAGTTTTCGAACGGTTCTTTGCGATAGGTATTATGAAGAACATGTTTGAGCTTTTTTTGTTATCTCACTTGGAAAATAAAGCGAGTTGCGTTATGTTGTAAGGTTTACATGATCGCTATTGAATCTGTGTAAAATAGATATCAGTAACAGAGGCAAAAAACGGAATAATAATTAAACTTATTATTTTATCCGACAAACCATGGGAAGCGGAAACGCACGATCTGTATAATTGGTAAGAACCGATATGGGAAAAGAAACACTATTTTGCTACGGCACTTTACAATCACCTCTTGTCATGAAAGCGGTTGCCGGTAAAGCATATGACGGAACGGAAGCAATGTTGGCTGACTGGGCTAGATACCGTGTTGAACAAACAGAATACCCTGGCATCAGGGTTGAAAATGGTGCGACTGTCTCTGGTAAACTGTATTGGGGAATCGATGAAGGTGTTTTAGTTAAATTTGATGCCTTTGAAGGCGATAAGTATAGACGGGTCATTGTTCCGATAACGCTTCCTGATGGTACGATTCAGGATGCTTGGGCGTATGCTTTTAAAGACGAATATCTGAATCTTCTGTCCACAGATCCCTGGGATTTTGATCGGTTCATGCAAAACGGGCTGGAACGTTTTATCAATTGGTTTGTGGAAGACCGTCGGGATCTCTTTGACAGGGGTGACCTCTAAGAAATAGAGTTTTTATCAAGTAGTTTGCAAGCCACCCTTTCTATTTTAAAAGGGTGGCCTTTTTTGTGTAAGCACGTCGTGAGCTGCTACAGGGAAATGGCTCGAAATAAGAGTGCCCTCTATCCCATACACACCAGCACCAGCAAACATTTTTTTGAGTACCCTCTTTACCACATCAAGTCGTCCGGCACCTGGTAGTCAGCATAAGGATCTTCTTCGGTGCTGCTTTTTTCAGGGGCATTTGGAAGAGATATAACGCATTGCGGGTCACGGGCTTTAATTTTTTCTCCCACCTCTAACGGAACTAATTCGTATTTTTGACCCACTTTAACGATCACAAGTATGCCGTTAATTAATTGTTTTTGAACAATCTCTGAAACAAAGAGTCGTTGCACCTTGTTCTCGTCACTGAAATGGTAACGAATTTCACCCTCGCTCTCCTTGACCTTGTTTTGCTTTATTATTTGACGGATCTGCGCGGTAAGCGCTTTCTGTTCAGCAGCCAGCTTGCGTTGCTGATTGAGGGTACGATCTCTGGCGGTTTTTTCAGCCTGGGCTTTTTGAGCAATCTGTTGGCTTTTTGTTATTTTTTTAACATGCTTGCCTGCTTTTTGTTTGTTCTGATGGTGTTTTTCTTTTTTTATCTGCTTTGCCTTTTTTTCATCGATCAATCCTGTTTTTTTCAACTGATCAAATAATGTGTTTCCCATGATGGTTGCCTCGGCGTTGATTTTTCACAGTTTACGATTTTTTCTTATCCTCTGCAAGACCATGACGTTTGTCAATCTGTATAGAAAAGTTGTAAGCCAGGTGTTTCTTCGTAAAGGGTAAAAGGCAACGGGGACTTATCCTGGCTCAAAAAATTCAGGTTGTTAAGCATCGGTTTTGAAAGCTGCATATGCGCAGAGAATTTGTTTTATCAGAAGCGCAGATGACGAAGATACCTGACCCCTAGCCGACGAATGGAGTGGCTAAGGGAGGGCAATTGTATAGTAATATGTCTATAGGGGAATGTTACAGGGCTGGATCGTGTCCGCAAAACCTTTGAATCGAATATATCTATTAGGATATTGTCATATTTTGATTTTTTTATCCTTCGGTAATTCAGGATTAGGCAGAAAAAGCAGAACTGTTTTGCCTATAAGCTGAACAAGGTCAGCTCCGGTTGCTTCGGCCAGGGCTTCAGCGGCTTCCTTTTTGGGCAGTGGACAGTTCTGGCCAAGTTTAATCTTAATCAGTTCATGGACCTTCAAAGCGCTCTCAGCTGCTTGAATAAGGGTGGCTGAAATGCCTTCCTTGCCGACATAGACGATGGGTTCCAGATGATGGCCAAGACCACGTAAGGATTTTCGTTGTCTGACGGTTAATGTGGATTGTTTAGAATCTTTATCGCTCATAGTGGGTAGTAAAAAAGTAGAACTCAATAGAATTTGTTTATAAAAAGGATCTTGGTGCCAAGCAGCGTGAATACTTGGTTTAACTCAGGAGATTACTGACTATACGGTAACCGCCGACCCAGGTGCCAATACTGGAACCTATCCCGGTAAGAATAAAAACCAGAAAGACTCGTAGCAGTTTATTTCTCCACCAGCCGGTGAGAGACGAAATATCATCCCCAACCGATTCAAACTCTTTTACAACAGGTGGTTTGGTCATTATCTGTACAAAGGCGCAGACATAGCCCGCACCAATGACAGGGGTGAGACTGGTGATTGGTGCAGCAGCAAAGGCTGAAAAAATGGTTGCTGGATGGGCAAAGGCCAAAAGGGCGCCGATTGAAGACGGAATTCCGTTGGCCAGTACCCAGTAGAGAGCATTGGCACTGGCTTCACCTGCGCCCTGTTTTAAGCCAATCAGGAGTATGGAAAGTATGATGAGCAGTGGAATGGACCAACCCATGAATTTCCATATTTTAGAAACCGGTGGGATGGTATTGATTTCTTCCATGATATGGCTGTTGTCTTCTTGGATTGTTTTTTCAATTCCGGCAACATGTCCTGCACCCACCACTGCAACTATCCGGTTGCCAATGACGTCTTTAATCTTCTCAGCCATGAAGATATCGCGCTCGTCTATCAGAGCACGCTTGGTGTCAGGGAAGGTTTGCCCAAGCTCCTCCATTAATTCGGAAAGGACGTCCTTTTTTCTCAGTTCTGTCAGCTTGTCTTCATCAAGTTCCGTTTTATCAAAAAGGCTGGCAAGAAGAGTGGAAAGCAAATAACTTTTTTTCAGAAAGGAGGTTGCATGCCATGCTCGGCGTAGTGTCACCCGAATGCTTCGATCACAAAGCTCGACAGGTATTGCCAATTTTTCGGCTGCTTTTGCTGCTGTGAGCAATTCGGTTCCAGGCATGACGCCCATCTGACCGCCAAGTTTTTTCTGATAGGAAGAAAGAATGAGGTTGACCATAAGAGTGGATAATTGTTTCTTTTTAACCACTTGCTTCAGGTCAAGATTTTCCCAACGTTGTTTCTTGGAGAGTGCCGCATACCTTTTTTCATCGAGTTCAATACAGACGGCATCTGGGTTTTCTGCTTCAATAATTTGTCCAACCAGATCAGCAGATTGTTGGGAGATGTGGGCTGTACCGATAAGGAGGATGGTCTTTTCACCAACATGAAGGGTGGTGACATCATCAGGGTATTCACCACAGGGAAAATTTTGTGTATTCATTAAGACCAGCTTGGGAAGAATCTCTGGCAGGCTGTGGCTGCACAAAGATAATGGGTTGGGTTATAAAAATGATAAACAGGCACCTGCCTACATACAAGGCGACACTATAAGATGATCTGCTCGGAATGCAACACCGGTGCTGCTGAAAGTGTCCTTTATGATTGCTGAGTCAGGTGTGCAGGTCACCTGTGCTGCACAGGTAATGGCTACCCATTTTTGATGACCAGTCTGGTTCCTGGCTGGATTTGGTTGTTAGCGAGGTTGTTCCATCTTCGCAACTGGCTGGCAGAAACCTGAAATTTTTTGGCTATTGTCCAAAGAGAATCACCGGTTCGGACCTTATACCAGGTATTGCTGCCTTTGCTACTGCTAGCCCATTTTTTTTGATCAGTAAGCGTGACAATACTGTTGTCTTGCCGGAGCTGTGTTAAGGCCGTCGAGCTGGTAAGGGAGCTACCCCCGTTATCAAGAAAGAGGGCTAAATGATGGCCAGCGCGTATTTTTCGCACATTTTTTATATCGTTCCATTGCATGATAACTCGCACGGGAACATCGTATTGTTTGGCAATTTTGGAAAGGGTTTCGCCACGTTTTAAGGTGTGGAGAATCATCTGGCCATCTTTGCCAGCAGATGCGAAACGACTTTCCGGGGTTTCCCCTTTGCCAAGCAGCACATATTTTGTTGTCCTGTATGGAATACGGAGTCGTTGTCCACGCTTTAAGGAGGCTGTTCTCAGGTTGTTGGCTTTGAGTAAAATGGTTTTGTTGATCTTGTATTTTCTACATACCGCGGTAATGGTGTCGCCCTTACGTACTTTGTGGGTTTTATAAGCGGTAGTGATCACAGGGTGGAGGCGATCAAGGTTTTGAGCTACCAGTCCCCTTGATCCTTCTGGTATTCGCAGTAGATACTCTTTTTTACCAGGGGGTGTCTGGTTTTTTCGTAGCTCATTGTTAAGCTTGCGTAGGTTTTTCACACTGGTTGCAGCTGTAACCGCTACTGCGGCGAGATCGGTAGCTGGAGGAAGCTTGATAATATCGTACTGTGCTGGTTGTGTATAGGGAATGTCTGTAAAACCGTATTTTGTCGGCTCCCTCGCAATGATGATGGCCGCAATCAGTTTGGGTACATATCGCTTGGTTTCAAGTGCAAGGTATTTATGGCTGGCAAGTTTCCAGAAATCCCTGGTTTTATATTTTTTTATGGCCCTGCCTATTTTTCCTTCGCCTGCATTATATGCTGCTACCGCTAGATACCAGTCGCCAAATTCTTCATGCAGAAAAGACAGATACTTTATAGCTGCCTGGGTTGATTTCTTGGGTTCCCTGCGCTCATCTACCCAGGAGTCAATACGTAATCCATAATTTCTGCCTGTACCACGGATAAATTGCCATAAACCTGCGGCATGAGCATAGGAGTAGGCTGAAGGATTGAATCCGGATTCGATCATTGCCAGATACAGCAGGTCCTGTGGCAGTCCAGCTTTCTGTAGTTCTGTCTCTATCTCTTTCTGATACTGGGTGGATCGTGCGAGCCATGTGCTAAAGGTACGCCGTTGTTTTCCCTGGAATTGATCCAGATAGAACTGCACCTGTTTGTTAATGGTAATGGGGAAATCAAAGGTGACTTCGTCCACAGGTTCTGGAGTCTTGTCCAGGTTGCCCGGTTCCCATGACCCTGTTTTTTCAAGGGCAGCGAGTTCTTCTGCAAGGTGTTGTTCCGGCTTTATTTCCAGATAAGATATTTCTTCTGCGGTAGGGGCACCGGTATCTTCGTACTCGCGGGTGACCGTCTGACTAGAGTCTGCATTTTGCAAGGGGTTAAGTGAAGAGCAGGCAGAAAGAAGAAAAACACAGGCAGGAAAAAGACAGCAAACGACAACTTTGTTGGGTAGGATCATGAAATTTGATGTGTAAAGATATGCTGATATTGCTTTGAAATCATATTGTTTTATTTTTCATCAGCGGTAT
>JAUVLX010000004.1 GCA_030600525.1 Desulfobulbus sp.
TCTTCGTCATTATACAGTAAACGCAAGTCTATAGAGTCGGCAATGACCTGCCCATCCTCTGTCAAGAGGGTCTGGACATACTGCAGAAAAAGATTTAAGCCATCGAGTGAGCCGCAAATGCCAAGCCCGTTCATAAGCATGAGGATGGTAGTGTAGGTTCCGTTCTCCATGGAAAACAGATTGTTATGGATTGGATTTTTCACCTGCCGCTGTTCCATAACCTTTATACAACCAGGTGATATGTCCAGGGCATCCACAACCACATTCCGCTCCTGTAGGTAGAGGCTGTGGCAACCGCTCCCTGCCCCCACATCCAAAACTCTTCCCTTGCACAAATGGAGTGCCTCATGCTCCAAGTCGTCCATTTCTGAATATGTTCTGAACATGGTCTTAGCAGGCATGGTCGACATACTAAACGTGGTGGAATCTACCTTTGCGCACACCGAGTGGTGTCCATCCAGATAATCCAGCATCATAGCTCCCAGAGGATCTTTGTAAGGATCGTGAATAATACTTTTCATACTCTCATCAATGCGGTTGCGTTCCGATTATTGTAGCCATAGTAAATTAAATAATACCTCTACCGACAGCCTTACATCTACCTGATAACTCAATAAATTACCTTGCTAATTCTTTATGTATGCCATACCAACAAGGCGATTAATTATGGCTAAAGCAAGATACAATAAATCCAGGATATATGTTATGGATACTTTGCGTCAGCTGATGCCCGCCATCGCTGTCGGACCTGTAGCTGCCATCGCAAAAGCTGACCAACTTCGCCAAAACGTACCTTAAACCCCGTAAACAAAATTATAACTTTCAGCCATGCCCTTTCAACATCGTATTGTTCAACCTGGCCCCAAACTCAATACTGTTATCGACCCCAACGGAGAGGTACTGATCCCCCCGCAAGACTGGCTCTTTCTCAAAGCAGGAAACGGTCCACTCACCCGAAGTGTAAAAAGTAGATGCATTACCTGGCAGGTCCAGATAAAAAAAGGAAAACGAACTATTTCCAAGGGGATATGGGCTGAGAAGGGACATGTAGAAGCAGCCACAGAGGAGCTTGATCGCAAACGTTCCACCCCTGAATACCAGCAAAAAAGGGCTACTGATCTTAAACGCAAAGAACGAAAACACACAGAATATGTCGATGATTTCTACCAGGAAATCCTTGATTTCCTAGCCTTTCACCCTGCATACAGGCAGACGGCAGAACGCCTGGCTCAAGAAGTCACCAACCTGGCAACACCGGTAGGTTCCGGAACGGTGGCGAGAACCACACGCATTCCTGTCCAGCAACGGGTTGAAGCAGCTGTTATTGCCTGGTTACGTCATCAAACAACAGGCTATGACCAGATGCACATTATTCGTAAAAAAGGAAGCAGAAGAGAAGTTCGTCGGATGCTGGCCCAAAAATCCAAGGCCATGCTTACCCAATACCGAACAGGGGAAGCCATTGACAGCACCTGTCCTCTGCAGAAGGCGTTAACAACAGAGATACCTGATCACCAATAAATGAGTCTGTTGATTTACTCGGATTTTCGTTCAAGGTCGAGGCATGCTGAAAAAATAACCACAGGCATATAGTTGATATTCCGAGGATTATTTTTTCAGCATAACAAAGAGATTGGGCGAAAAGACAGTAAATCAACAGGCTCATAAATCAAAAGAGGAAAAGATTATGTATGCATTAGCCGTTAATGGGAGCCCTCGAAAAGGTGGTAATACTGAATTGTTGCTGCAAGAAGTACTTGGAGAATTAAGCAGCAGTGGCTGGGAAACAGAACTGGTTAAGGTGGGCGGTACTGATATCCGTGGCTGTATTGCCTGTGAAAAATGCTTTGCCAACAAAAACAACCAGTGTGCGGTAAAGAAAGACGTTTTTAATGATATCTATGCAAAAATGTGTAAAGCAGACGCTATGATCCTGGGGTCTCCAACCTATTTTGCAGCGGTATCCGGTGATCTCAAAGCACTCATAGAGCGAGCCGGCTTTGTTGCCTATGCAAATGATAACGCTTTCACCGGTAAGATTGGTGCCGCTGTTGTTGCTGTCAGGCGGGGTGGAGCAACCCACGCATATGATACTATTAATCATATGTTTCAAATGTCGAGAATGATCCTTCCCGGCTCAACGTACTGGAACATGGGGTATGGCCTGAAAAAGGGAGAGGTAAAAGAAGATGCCGAAGGCTTGAATAACATGCATCACCTCGGAAAAGCCATTGCCTGGTTAGGTAAAGCAATACAACCCCACCTGGACGATTACCCCAAAGGGTAGTCCTGCTGATCGCCTATGCTGCGTCAAGCCTTGTCGGTTACCGACTCGTACTTACCAAGGCACAAGAACGTTGGTATGGCCCGGTGGCCGGTTGCATAAACGGTATTCTCACCGGAATGACCGGCTCTTTCGTAGTTCCTGGGGTACTGTTTCTGTAAGCCATAGACCTTTCACGAGACAAACTGATCCAGGCAATGGGTATGCTATTCACCGCTTCAATCCTGGCTCTGACTTTTGCTTTACAACATAATAATCTCCTCACTCTAGAAAAAGGAATGCTTTCCTTGATCGGGCTTCTGCCTGCAATAGCTGGCATAGTAGCCGGTCAACGTATTCGCAAAAAAATATCTAAACAATATTTTAAAAAAATCTTCTTTTCCTCTCTTCTCCTGCTGGGCATTTATGTGGTACTGAGCAGTACCTTCTTCAATCCTCCCCACTGAATATCCCAAAAACACATTGCCGATATTACTGATATTGTGTAAAAATAGAATTCTCAACAGTATTACACCTTTAGTCATACAGTACCTGCAAGCAGGGATGAACATTCCGAGCAAAAAACTCACCATACTGATTTTACTGTTCCTGCTCGTTAGCGGTGCGAGCTTGCATTTTGTTTTAGACCCCAGCCTGACCAAGTACAGGGCTGCTCAAATATTAAAAAGAGAAGTATTTCCGCACCAAGATATTGTTCCGTTCACCCTCTACGGCAATAATGCCCTTTTTATTCCTGATAAAGGGCTTGAGATAGACAACAAATTGCTTACTCGCCTGAAAAAACTGGCACAGGATGGATTTATCACGCTTTCCCATATCGATACGGCTCAACCGCAATACATGCACGATACGCAAAACAGTGTCGTAACCATTGAACTGACGGAAAAATCAGCCTCCTTTATAACTGGAAAGGTATCCCAATCGGTATCGGTCAAAGCATGTGACCTAACTCTTCATAAAATCACAGCAATCGTGCACGATGACACAAAAAAAGAGGCTACAGTTTATGTCATCTATCGTTCTACCGAAAAGACACCCTTTGCCTCTTTTTCAGAAAACTGTGACGGCCAGCCACATAAAGCACGTTTTAACTTTATCCGGCCTGAGAATAACTGGAAACTTACCGGTGACTGACCCTGTATAGCTCCAGGCAACTCGTTGCTGCAGTAGTTCAAGGGGATAACTGATCTACACAACCGGACACCCCAAAATCATATAACAATACAGGGAGGACAATATGGATTCTGCAGGTGAGTTCTACGGGTTACTACTGGTATGTGTTGGTATAATCATGATGATGTTGCTCATGGCGCTCTTACTGTTGCGAAAACTGCAAATCGAAGTAAGAGAGGGGATGCATAAAATCGCTGTTCTTATAGAACAACAGGAAAAGACTCCGCCAGCAATTGTGACAGGCAACAGGAACAGCATCAGAAAAAGTTGTCCAGAGTGCGAAAAAGAAGCCAAGGCAGATGATCTTATCTGCGTTTATTGCCATACGAAACTGTAGGGTATCTTTAAAAAATTTGAAAATTTGTTCAAATTCGAGGCACATCGAAAATTTTACCACAGGCATACGATTGATATCGGAGTCTTCGCGTACCTCCGAGGATAAAATTTTGGATGTAACAAAGAAGTTGGGCGAATTAGCAATTTTTCTAGGTACCCTGTAGACTCCAGCCATCTTAAAAAATAGACAGCCCCTTTGTGGCTTCGCCAGCTAATACTATTCAAAAATGAAAATACGACCAGTTACCACTGAAGACCGCCCAAAAGTCATCGCTCTGCTCCAAAATGCGTTTCCAGGAAGCAGTTATGAAAAAAGACTCGTTGAAAACCTCCATAACAACCAAAGAATGCTGCATGAATGGATTTGTATTATCCGCAATAGAGCGGTCGCTTACATTGCCTATTCAAATGCATATGCAGCGAAAGAGGTCTGCGGCCTTCACCTGGCACCACTGGCAGTAAACACAGAATATCAAAACCGTGGTATTGGTTCGGAGTTACTCCGTTTCTCCCTTCGCCAGAAGATAATAAAGGAAAACACTTTGTTTGTTTTGGGCGATCGCAGATATTATGAAAAATTCGGTTTTACCCCCTGTACAAGCCCACTGTGCCCTTTTACCAAAAACAATGCGAATTTTTTAAGCATACGCAACAAAGCAGGCAGCTCCTTTACGGTTGGCTATGAGCCAGAGTTTACCTAGTGTCTCATCAACGCGGCTCTGCCGGAACGCCCCTGTTGATTCTGATCCGTTAGCCTGATCTAATCGGAGAATTCTCTTGTTTTCCTGACCTTTATAGGAGTAATCTACTTCTATTCATTGACAAAATAGTACGAAAGCACTCAAGGCTACTAGGAACCTGTCGGACTAAACCATTTTTCCTCAACTCGGCGTTATTGTCGAAAAATTAATGCTCGCAATATTAATTATATGGCTGTGCTTAATTTCCCAACAATGCTTTGATTTGGAGTAAAAACTGCTCAATCCGACAGCCTCCTAGCGATAAAAATTCCTTTTCAGGAGAGGCAAACATGGCTCTTATTATCGGCATTGATGTAGGCGGAACCCATGCAGATGGAGTTTTGCTAGACGGCGACAAAATACTGGTGAAAAACAAGGTTCAGGTTGACCAGGACAATCTCAGTGATTCCATTATCGCCCTCTTAAAAACACTTATCCCGGATTCCCCAGCAGACCTTACCCGAATCCATCTCAGCACAACTCTCTGCACCAACGCCATTGTCAACGAGACCTTTGACAAGGTCGGGATGCTGATCCAGGCAGGCCCAGGTATGAACCCGAGCTTTCTTGAGTGCGGCGAACATGTCTGTTTCCTTAACGGTGCCATAGATCACCGTGGACATGTCATCAAAAAGCCCGACCAAGCTATCATTGATACTGCTGCGGCCTCTTTTAAGGATAATGGTATTGAAAGCATCGGCGTGGTCACCAAATTCTCCCATCGCAACAACAGCCATGAACAGGATACCCGCGACCGGTTAGCCGACAGTTTTCCCCACATCAGCATGGGCCACCGCATATCAGGATTGCCCAATTTCCCGAGAAGGGTCTATTCAACCTGGTTAAACGCCGCATTAAAATCACGGTTCATGTTTTTTAAAGATGCCATAGAAAATGGCCTCCGCCAGCTGGAACTTGACTGCCCATGCTATATACTCAAGGCTGACGGTGGCACCATCCCCTTTGCAGCAGCTAGTGACACCCCCTGCGAAAGTGTCTATTCCGGTCCTTCTGCAAGTGTTATGGGCTGCCTTGCCTTGCAAAAAGATATCAACGATGCGATCCTCCTTGATATCGGTGGGACAACCACAGACATAGCGATTTTTGCTGACGGGTCTCCCTTGCTGGAACCGTACGGGGTCACCATCAAAGAGAGACCAACCCTGATAAGGGCACTGAACACCAAAAGTGTCGGCCTGGGAGGAGACAGCGCAGTATCTTCCACGGAAAACGGTTTCTCCATCGGCCCACAAAAAAACGGCCCGCCCATGGCTCTGGGAGGCAACGTCCCTACACCTACAGATGCCATGGTCGTCCTCAAAACACTACAGATCGGTAATTTGGCCAAGGCAGAGGAAGCCATGCAGCAACTGGCTCCAAACCAACAGCCTGAAAAAACAGCCGTACAACTGCTCGAAGCCTTTGCAAACCAGATTAAACAGGTAGTAGAGCAGATGATTGAAGAGGTCTTCAGCCGTCCGGTCTACACCGTGGCAGCACTGCTCAATCTAAAAAGAATCAAGCCCAAAGAAATCATTCTTGTCGGAGGACCTGCTAAGGCGATACAGCATATACTTGCCGACAGTTTACAGCTCCCATGCAGTGTTCCAGAGCACTACGAAGTTGCCAATGCTATTGGCTCAGGCAGGACCAGGCCCACCCTGCAGGCAACCTTATATGCCGACACATCAGACGGTACCCTTTCCATCCCTGAAACAGGGTGCCAGGGTACAGTCCGTTCCTATTTTGATATGAGTGACGCCGAAAAAAGGCTCACCGAAGTGATTACGACTATGGCCAAAGAGTTCGGGATGGAAAAAATACCGGAAATTGATTTTCTCGAACGCCAAGAGATGAATACAGTTCGCGGGTTCAGCAGCTCCGGAAAAATTATTTCTCTCAAGGCGCAAATTCGGCCAGGCCTCGAACAACTCTAGGAAAAGGAACACATTATGACACACTTTATGCCCACCGCACCGAATCCAACAGGTCTGATCCTTTTCCCTGCATTTGACTGGTGCATCAGCCCAACCCACCCAGAGCGAGAAGAACGCCTCCTCTATACCAAAGACCAGCTTATAGAAGAAGGCCTTGAAGATGTAGAAAACATTTCGTTTTTCAATCCAGAAATAGCCCTGCACCACGATATTGACAGGGTACACCTCTGCGTACCCTCATCACAAAAGCTCCTCACTGAATCCCATCTTATATCTGCAGGGGGGGCCATCAGGGCAGCGAAAGCGGTCATGGACAAAGAGGTAGAAAAGGCCTTTGCCATTGTCAGGCCACCTGGTCATCATGCCATGCAGACTGTTTTCGGCGACCGCGGTTTTTGCATCGTTAATATAGAAGCAATCATGGTGGAATATATCCGTCGTCATTACGGGGTCAGAAAAATAGCAATAGTGGATACCGACTGCCACCATGGGGACGGCACCCAGGATATTTTTTATAACGACCCGGACACCCTGTTTATTTCGCTCCATCAGGATGGTCGCACCCTCTATCCTGGAACCGGATTTATCCATGAATCTGGTGGTCCATCAGCGCCCGGTTACACCATTAATCTGCCCCTCCCCCCGGCTACATCGGAAGAAGGATTTGACATGGCCATGGAAAGGGTAATCATGCCCATTCTCGATGATTTTCAGCCAGAGCTCATTATCAATTCCGCAGGGCAGGATAATCACTACACCGACCCAATCACCAACATGAACTTCACTGCCCAGGGATATGCCCGGCTCAATCGCCTGCTCAACCCAGATATCTGTGTCCTTGAGGGAGGATATTCCATCGAAGGGGCTCTCCCCTATACAAATCTGGGGATCATCCTGGCCATGGCCGGCCTGGATACCTCCAACGTCAAGGAACCGGATTACGATCCGCGAAACTTTATTCAGTCCGCCGACATGAACAGCCACATTGCAACAGTTTGCGACCAGGCTCTGGAGCTCTATCAACACAGGGATCAGTTAAAAAAGGCCCTGGCCGGTGAAAAAGTGGTAACAACCAGTAAACGAATATATTACGACACCACCGGTTTCGATGTGGAGGAAGAGAGATCCTATCATACCTGTCCGCACTGTCCCGGTTTTACCGAAGTAACTGCCTCAGGGCTCAACAACTATGTTCACGCCTTTACGGTACCCTTCAACAGCTGCAGGAAATGCCAGGACACTGCTAAAGATCTATATAGAACCACCGATCCTCTTGGCTTTGGTTCGGTTGTTCTTCAGGACCGGATAGCTGATAGTTATGAAGTGAAAAAAAAATGAACTAAGGAGCTGTCCGTAAATAAGTTGGGCAATATCGCGCTCATATTTAGCTTACCTTTGGGTGATCTAATTGAACAAAGCCGCAGGCGTAGTTGTGCTACGTTGAGGACTTCGTGATTGAAGATCAGCCAAAGATGACCTGAAGATGCGATGCGAGATGTTCAAGTTATTTCCGGACAACTCCTAAGAGTCTGACGGATATAGATATTCCATTGGTAATGATAATTCTTCCAACAGCATGGGTGTCTTTACCATGGCTTCCTTGCGACGCTTTGAGCCACAGCATCTTTGGTCCAACGCCTTGCTGACCATCTCTTGAAGCTGATACTTCTTTTGGGCTGATGGAAGAAGAGCAAGGCCCAAAAGTACGAAATAAGGAGGATATAGCACTAGGGGAGATATCGAGCATCAACAGGCATAAACTAGAACCATTCGGGCCTACCCCTGGTTTCCGATGCGTCCTATTCCCGCCCTGTTCCGCTTAAAAAAGGAAAAATGATCCGTTTTCTTTTTCAGGCTAATCCCTTGTTTTAAATGAAGGAATAGGGTAGGAATTATCTTAGAGGGGCCATGGATCTTAATTGAAAAAGTTTTATTAGAAGCCCCTGTAATGCAATTTCCTCCCTGCCATCTCACTCATGGAGAACCTGCATGTACCGTTCCTTCTATAACTTATCAAAAAAACCCTTTAAAATCAGTTCTGACCCAAGGTTTCTCTGGAACGGAGAAAAACATCAGGAGGCTCTTGCCAACCTCAGGTATGGCCTGCTGGAACCTAATGGGTATGTAGTACTCACAGGTGATGTCGGAACAGGTAAAACCACGTTGGTGAATGCACTTATTGAGAGCTTGAGTGATAATGTACTTCTTGCAAACATTAACCATCCCACTCTTAATACTCTCGATTTCTTTAATTTAGTTGCCAAAGCCTATGACCCTTCTACAGGTATATCCACCAAGGCCGAGTTCCTACTTTTTTTAAAAAAGTTCCTTCAAAAATCGCATGCCCAAGGCAAAGTCGTTCTGTTGATCATCGACGAGGCCCATCGATTGTCCATGGAACTCCTCGAGGAAATTCGGCTTCTCTCCAACATGGAGCAGGTCGGCATGCACCCTGTCAATATCTTCTTTGTAGGGCAAAGCGAATTAAAAAAAAGATTGCTGAGCCCAATGTGCCGGGCACTACGGCAAAGGATAACTCTTTTTTATGATATCGCCCCCCTGACAGCAAAAGAGACCCAGGAATATATAGAACACCGCCTTCGGATTGCCGGTACGAACCAACAGGTATTCACACCGTCTGCAATTCACGAAATTCATAACTTTACGCGAGGGTATCCGCGTCTGATTAACATACTTTGTGATCGAGCAATGTTGACCGGTTTTGTCACGGGACAACATAAAATAGATGTTACACTTGTGATGGAGAGCATCAAAGAAATCAGCTTGCTCGCCCCTGATGCCTCTATGGATTTTTCCCGTCAAATCGACAAGCTTTCTAATTGGGGACGACCTCCGGTTACGAGGGTAGGATCGCAACCGGAGGATTTGGAGAATAAACATCCTCAAGGACTAGAGGCACCGGAAAATAAAAATCGCGGGTTAAGCAACCTCATGGATGCTACCCTTCAAATAGGTCGTTCACTCGTGAAAAAGAACCGACGTAGATTACGATCGATGAGGGCAGCCGGACTCTTCTTCTTACTCATCGTTGTGGCAGTGGGAATCTTAATCTATATAGAGACGCCAGTTAAACATGAAGTAAGCGCAACCTCTGAAGAGGAGCGTGTGGATTACCAGCCGAGGATATCAGGAACTCAAGATGTACAGGTAGAGCCTCAGCAATCACCGAGTGTGGTAAACGAAGAAAAAGTAGCGTTTGAACCACCGAAGAAGGTGACGCAAAAGCTGCAACAGGATCCGGCCGAGGTCCCAGGAAAAGAAAAAAGTGCGACTGAACCGCGCCCTGTAGTAGCAGGCTCGCCGCTAAACCAAACAAAACTCCATTCAGAATCGTTTCCTTCGGAAGGGCAACTATCCATTCCGTCTCAATCCGTAGAAATGCCTGCGGCAGTCCTCCCCGAGCTGCCGCAACCGACGAACCTGGAGTTGGCGTCTCACGCCCTTGAACGGAAAAATTTCCAAAAAGCGATTGATCTGCTTGAAGCCGAGCGAAATCTTCATCCTGACAGTTATGTAACAAACGCGGAAAGTTATTCTAAAGCACTTAGTGGTCGCGCTCAACAACTTTCGAAACCCTCGCCAGACAAAGCTAAAGCCCTGTTACAAAAAGCCGTCGAAGAGAATCCTAAAAATAGTAATGCTTATTTTATTCTTGGTAGAATTTACAGTCGATCCAAAGATTACGCGATGGCAATTGATGCCTACCTGCATGCCGTCATGTGGAACCCTAACTATTCAGATGCTTTTTTTAACCTTGGTCTCATTTACGCAACAACAGGTATGTATGAGGATGCAGAGGAACAGTTCAGGCATGTTGTTGTGTTGGAACCTGCCTATCTGGATAAAGCACTTTTTAATCTGGCTGTCATGCAGCAAAAACTTGACAAAAAGGAAGAGAGCTTGGCGAATTTGCAAATGGCAGTGAAAATCAGGCCGGAGAATCAAAAGGCCCAAAGCTACTTGAAACAGCTGCAGGGGACAGGGAGGATTGCTCAAAAATGAAAGTGATAAGAATGGCGATTATCTGCGGTGTGCTCGTTTCCACTTTATCCTGGTCCTGTGGCTGCGTTAAAAAGCAGCCTGTTAAGCCGGAAGAAGACAACCTATCCTCGCAATCAGAGCAGGTATTGCCCCTAGAACCACCTCAAATGCAATATCACACACACACCATTCAATGGCCAGGCGAGTCACTTATTCGTATCTCGCGCTGGTATACCGGTTCAGGGAACAACTGGCTGCTTATAGTCAATGTCAACCCCTCAGTCGATCATAGGAAAATGAAAATCGGCGATACTATTCTTATACCAGAAGACCTTCTGAAAACACACGAACCGATGCCTGCCGATTACCGTGTACCTAAATCTTCCAAAAAAAAGAAGGTACCTAAAGCACCTCCAGAACCAGTACCAGAAGCACCTGTACAATCCCCGCCCACTCCCGAAAAAATAGAGCTTTTTGGTCCGATCGATGATGAGAAACAGGCTACCCATACCGAAGGAACGGGGACATCTTTGTCTTTAGATACTATCGAGTAGGATGCAATCTAATTTTTATGCCGCTCTACCTTTTGTCAATTTTCGAGTACCTCCTGTAGCACTACGGCCAGATCTTCCAGCTGAAAAGGCTTGGCCAGTGCCCCACAAAAACCATGCTCTTCACACCTGGAAAGTACGGGATCATTTGAATAACCACTGGTGACCACCACCTTTGCATCCGGATGAGTGGCATGGAGCTTTTGTACAGCTTCCCTGCCCCCCATGCCGGCGGGGACGGTCAAGTCCATGATAACCAGGCGTACAGGAGTCGTTGCGCTGGTTGCATCATATGCTTTTAACACCTCCGCTCCATCATGGGTGGTAACGACCTCATACCCTAAATGCTGAAGCATGGCACTGAGCAGAGCACAAACTGCAAGATCATCATCCATGACCAGCACGGTCCCATGCCCCCCTCTGGCAACCTGCTCCAACACAGGCAACACATTGGCCTTGTGCTTAACATCCTCCACAGGAAGATAAAAAATAAAAGCAGCACCATCCCCCTCCACCTTGCGGGTGGTGATATAGCCGCCATGCCTGCTGATAACCGAATAACAGACGGCAAGCCCTAATCCGCTTCCTGCTTGTTTGGTGGTGAAATAGGGATCAAAGAGTTGAGTGCTTATTTCATCAGGGATGCCTGGTCCATAATCCCTGATTGTAACGGCAATGCATTTATCAGCCTGCAGCTGCAGTGGAAAATCAGGGGCACCTCGGGCAACATTGGCACACCGAATTTCGATCACACCACCATCCGCCATGGCTTGTTTTGCATTTACAACTAGGTTCTGCACCACCTGACTGATTTGATCCTCGTCAACATCCACCGGCCAGAATTCTTCAGGAAAGCTGTAACGACAGCGCACTGTGCTGCCAGCAAGCATAAATTGAGCCGACTCTTTTATTAAGGTATCCAACGTCATGACCCGCCGAACGGGCTCGCCACCTTTTGAGAAAGTCAGCAGTTGATTAGCAAGCCCTTTGGCCCTAAACGATGCCTCTTCAGCTTTCTGCACCAACTGAAAGGCTTTTGTGTCCTGACCAAGATATTGAGCAGCGAGGTTGAGGTTACCCAGGATAGCAACCAGGATGTTATTAAAATCGTGGGCTATCCCACCAGCGAGTACCCCAATGGACATCATTCTGTCAGCCTGGATGATCGCCTCTTCCAGCTGTACCCGTTCTGTAACATTATCTACCCGGATAACAGCCCCCTCTATCCCATTTGAAGTTAAGGGATAGACGGTGACATCTTCATAGAGTGTTTTGCCTTCTATGCTGCGGGTGTTTTTCAGGTTAGGCCTTACCTCCCTGCACTTTACAGCATAATTTATCTCATCCAGGACCTGCGTTTGAAAATATGGATATATTGCTCCCAGCTTTTTACCTAATGCAGCCAGCTGCTCAATACCTGTCACTCTTTCAGCTTCTTTATTCCATTGGGTCACCCCACCGCTTGCATCCACACCAATGAGCACTGAAGGCATGGAATCAATAATGTTCGCCATCATTTTACGAAGCAGTTTTTTTTCCTCATGTATCTGATGGTGTTCAATGGTTATTGCAGCCAGCTGAGCCATGGTTTCCATGAGCTTTATTTCATTTGCCTCAGGAGCCTGGACCCTGTCGTAATACAGGGCAAATGTTCCAGCCACATTGCCCTGCGACATGATGATGGGTTCTGACCAACACGCATGGAGGTTTGCACGAAGGGTCAAGTCCTTCACCCTGTGCCAGTAAGGATGGCTTTGCAAATTCTCCGCAACAACTCGCTCTTTTCTAAATGCAGCAGTACCACAGGACCCCATACCGTCCTGAACGGGAGTGCCATCAATTACTGCAGTAAAAAAATCAGGCAGCTTCGAGGCTATCTTAAGACGCAGCTTTTTTTCATCGTCATCAACAAGCAAAATAGATGCAGTCATCCCCTCAAACTGCTCTTCTGCAACTTCCAGAATCAGGCCAAGGATATGTTCCCTGCTTCCACCAAGGGCAAGCTCTTTCAAGATCTTGTTGACCTGTCGTTCATAAGCCTGTTCCTGCACCGCTTCTGTTGCACTTCTTAATACAGTTACAAGAAACTGCTTTCCTGCCCCATCCCTGTACACACTTTTGTGGGCTACGATACTGATGATGCGGCCATGAGCATCGACCACCTGTTCGACATTCCTAACCGAATTTTCAGTGGTAAAAATGATTTCATCGCTTTGTCGAGACAAATCCGCTTGGTCTTTCAGGAAAAACGGACAAGATGTTTGTCCCACCACATCTTCTGCACTGCGACCTGAAAACGCTTCAAAGGCCTTATTTGCAAATAACCAGCGATGCTGTCTGTCTTTCACCAATACAGGATCAGGAAAATTTCCAACGATCCCCTGCAGCAAATCAACACTGACGACCTGCCCACCACCAGATAGCGGGGTGGCCCCATTCTGATCTTTTGTTGTTGAAAACGTTTTTTTCATAGCTGCCATTTTGGTGATAGAACCTTGGTGTACTCAACCTTTTACTGCTTAAGTAAAACATCACGCCATTTTTTAACAACCAAAACACTATTCATACTCTTATACCAATAGATTGTATCATATTAATTGGCAAAACAAAGCGTCTTGCATTACACTTCATTCATCATTAAATAATTTTTTCCTGTAATTATTTTCTTTCCCTACCTTTCATCAACCAAAGGAGAGGCTATGGACCTGCAAACAGATCCCCCCAATTCCAACAATGCCTATACGTCCATTTTTGGCGAAACCGGCATTGAAGAATTCAAGGCATGCATCCGCCACCATCTCGTTAGCTTTCAGGGGCGTGACCCGCTGATGGCAGGCAACCAGGATGTGTATCGGGCACTTTCCTATGCCCTGCGCGATATGCTCATGGAAAAATGGATTAACACCCAAAAGACGGTCTATGCCCAGAATAAAAAAAGGGTGTATTACCTGTCCCTTGAATTTCTGGTGGGCCGTTCCCTAGGCAACGCGATCATCAACATGGGCCTTTTGGGCCAGGTGACCGAGGCATTGGAGCAACTAGGGTACGACCTGGAAGAGCTGCGTGAATGTGAAGAAGATGCAGCGTTGGGCAACGGTGGGTTAGGGCGCCTTGCCTCCTGCTTCATGGATTCCATTGCCACCATGAAAATTCCTGCCTATGGTTATGGCATCTTGTATGACTTTGGCCTCTTCACCCAGACCATTGTCGATGGTTACCAGCTTGAAAGACCCGACAGCTGGATGCGCTTGGGCTCCCCCTGGATCTATGAGCGTACCTCGTTCATGTATCCGGTCCATTTTTACGGGCGGGTCAGCAGCGGCACCGACGCAGAGGGTAATTACCGACCACAGTGGGTTGATACCGAGGTTATCATGGCCCTGGCCTGTGATATGCTGGTCCCAGGATTCAACAACGACCATGTGATCAATATGCGCCTATGGAAGGCCAAAGCATCCAGGGAACTTGATCTCAGTTTTTTCAATGCCGGCGACTATATCAGTGCAGTAGAAAATAAAGTCCGCTCTGAAACCCTTTCCAAGGTGCTCTACCCATCAGACGATATCCGGGAAGGCCAGGAATTGCGCCTTAAACAGCAATACTTTTTTGTCGCCGCCACCTTCCACGATGTCCTCCGTCGTTATCGCAAAGAGAATGAAACATTTAACGATTTCCCCAACCAGGTTGCGGTGCAACTCAACGATACCCACCCTGCCATCGCCATCCCTGAACTGATGCGGATTCTGCTTGATGAAGAGAAACTAGGCTGGGTCGAGTCCTGGGACATCTGCGTTAAAACCTTTGCCTACACCAATCACACCCTTATGCCGGAGGCACTTGAAACATGGACTGTGGAAATGCTGTCCCGGGTACTGCCGCGGCACATGGAAATCATATATGAAATCAATCGTAGATTTTTAGAAGAGGTCTGCGAACGCTACCCCGGTAATGTGCGCAAACTTGCGGAGATGTCAATCATTGACGAAAATCAGCCCAAAAGGGTCAGGATGGCCAACCTGGCGATTATCGGCAGCCATTCGACAAATGGAGTAGCCGCCCTCCATACCGAGTTATTGAAGCAGCACCTCTTTCACAATTTCCACGAAATGTATCCCACGAGGATCAACTCAAAAACAAACGGGATAACACCCCGCCGGTGGCTACTGAAGTGTAACCCTGAACTTTCCTCTTTTATCAGCGAAAAGATAGGCCATAACTGGGTGACTGACCTTGATCAGCTCCGCATGCTGGAGCCGTTTCATACGGATAAAGAGTTTTGTAGTCAATGGCAACAAATTAAGCTGAAAAATAAAAACCGTTTAGCAGCCTTGATCGAAAAACACTCAGATGTTGTGGTGGATCCAACCTCCATGTTTGATATCCATGTCAAACGTATTCATGAGTATAAACGCCAACTGTTGAATGTGCTGCACATCATTGAGCTCTACCAGCGGTTAATAACCACACCGGATGTCGTCATCCAAGCCAGGACAGTTATTTTTGCCGGCAAAGCTGCCCCATCCTATCACCGAGCCAAGCTCATCATCAAACTAATTAACTCGGTAGCCGAAGTCATCAACAATGACCCACGGGTCGAGAACCGGCTTAAGGTTGTATTTATTCCCAATTACAACGTTTCTCTGGCTGAAATAATAATACCTGCGGCAGATCTCTCCGAACAGATATCCACGGCAGGTACTGAGGCCTCTGGCACCGGGAACATGAAATTTGCCTTAAACGGTGCCCTAACTATAGGTACCTTGGATGGGGCTAATATTGAAATCAGGGAAGAGGTGGGAGAAGAGAATATCTTTATCTTCGGAATGACCGCCGAAGAGGCTGCATATGAAAAAAAGTGTAAATCCAGAAAACCCTACCAAATTTACGAACAAAACCCGGTAGTCCAAAAAATCATTGATGCCCTTGCTAAAGGCGTCTTCAGCCAAGGCGATACCAACCTGTTTAGTCCCTTGGTCAACGACCTGCTCAATGAAAATGACCAGTACCACCTGCTGCTGGACCTTGAATCCTACCTGGAATGTCAGCGGACGGTCAACGACTGCTTTGCTGATACGGATGAGTGGACTCGCAGATCAATCCTCAATGTGGCCCGGATCGGCAAATTTTCAAGCGATAGAACAATCAAGGAATATGCTGAGGAGATATGGGGGGTTGAGGTAAATAGCAAGTAAGCAGTAGGTAAGCTGCAATGTATTGGCCGCTGCTGTGTGTTAAAAAGCAGCGGTCAATGCTGACTGCTAATAAAACAATTCCGGTAGTAACGCAGTTCTTCTATGGATTCTTTTATATCTGCCAATGCCACGTGCTGGTGACGCTTTTTAACCCCCTCAGCCAACTCTGGAGCCCACCGGCAAGCCAGTTCTTTGAGGGTTGAGACATCTATATTTCTATAATGGAAATACGCCTCTAAATCTGGCATAAATCGACCAAGAAATCGACGATCTTGACAGATGGAATTGCCGCACATAGGAGATTTCCCCTCCGGTACCCATAGACGAAGACACTCAAGGGTACGAAGTTCTGCCTCCCGGTAATCGACTGTGCTCTGCCGGACCCGGTCGACAAGACCAGACTGGGTGTGGTGGGTAGTATTCCAGTCATCCATGCCCGCTAACATTTTCTCTTCCTGGTGAATGGCGATAACTGGACCTTCTGAGAGAATTTGAAGCTCAGAATTTGTGACAATGGAGGCTACTTCAATAATGTGATCGGTAAAGGGATTACAGCCGGTCATCTCCAGATCAATCCATATCAGGTGGGTATCATCTTGCATTTTCCCTTCCCCTTTTTATTGGGCATTCCTTCTAGCCCGGATGTCTCATGAACATTGTGTCAACTATTTCAATTGCACACAATTTTTTTATGTTGAGCAAAGTTACATGGAGTTACAATTGTCCACAATGTTCACCAAAGGTCAGTCCATCCGGCATCATTTTCTTCAGTATTTTGGCTATGAATATAGACGACTATCGGAGTCTACACTTACCCGGAGTCTACGCTTACCCGGAGTCTACGCTTACCCGGAGTCTACGCTTACCTATTCATAGCCAAAAACTTTGAACCTGTCGCCGCCTGAACTGATGAGAAATCCGGCCTAGCTACACCAGATTTACCGGTTGTCCTGTGGCAGCCAGTACACTAGACCATAATCTCCCTTGGGGATCGACTTTTTTTCGTCCATCGGTGGCAAGCGGGATAGGCACATGGGTAAAACGACTATTCCAATGCCCTATAAGTACATTGGTCATCCCTGCCATCCCTGCATGAACGGCATAATGTCCAAGCTGCAAACAGAAGGCACTATCATATGCGGAGGCGGGCGTGGAACGTATCATATAACTGGGATCAATATATTTCAGGGTCATATCCATCCCCACCTTCTTAAAATACTCTATAATCTTGTCTCGCAGAAGCAGGCCGATATCCCCCAGCTTATAGTTACCCGAGGCATCCTGGCCCAAGTTTCCAGAACAAAGATTTTGCCCGGCCCCTTCGCCAACCACAATCACAGCATGCCCTCGTAACCGAAGCCTTCGTTCAAGTGCCTCTAGCAAAACTTCCAGTTCAAAAGGCACCTCAGGGATAAGACAGAAATTCACCTCGTTGTTGGCCAGAGCTGCCGAAGCAGCAATAAAGCCTGACTCACGCCCCATCAGTTTAACTAATCCTACTCCATTCCGGGCACCGACTGCCTCAACATGGGCGGTATAAGTTGAATGGCGGGATTCTGACACTGCGGTTTCATAGCCAAAGGAAAAATCCACGTGACAGATATCATTATCTATGGTTTTCGGAATACCGACCACAGAGATATGAAGCCCCCGACGCGAAATTTCCTCTGCTATGGCGGCTGCGCCGCGCAGGGTTCCATCTCCGCCGATGGTAAAAAGAATCCCTATATTCATATGGACCAAGGTATCTACAATAACCGCCACATCCTGGGAACCTCGGGATGACCCTAATACACTCCCTCCCTTCAAGTGAATCCCTTCCACCAGATCAGGAGTCAGCTCCAGCGGGGTATGGTCATACGCCGGATTCAAGCCTTCATATCCGTACCGAAAGCCAAACACCTTTTTCACATTATAATGATAATGCAGGCTCATAACGACGGCTCTGATCACATCGTTAAGACCAGGACAAAGGCCACCGCAGGTAACAATTCCGCAAGACAGGGTTGCAGGATCAAAAAATATTTTTTCGCGGGGACCCGCCATTTGAAAGGAGGGAGGAGTCAATCCTTTATCAAGGTAGGGTTGCAGATCCTGGTACTGGTTATGGTAGAGAACGGATTCTGCAACATCGGTAAAACAGACACTTTGCATGGGAGAATGAAAACTGCACTCCCCCAGTTGCTGAACAATCAAATCCTTTGCGTGCATACTCCCTTTCTCCATTCAAGCGGTTAGGCTGAAGGGCTCAAGCCAGGAAACTACCTCCATTGGTAGTATCCATTCCAAACTCCTAGACCTTTTAATAAATCAACCCTTTATTCTTTATGGTATTCTTCCTGTTAGATATCCGCAAACTGTTTTTCAATCAGCACCCCTGCCCTGTGCAAATTGCTCTAGCCAAGGCAGAGTAAATATGGCAGAAAGAAAGGCGGTTTAAAAAGCTTTGCGCAGAGGTAACAGACCGCACATATATGGACAGTTAAAGCAAGAATTCTTTTACCGAGAAACGTATAATGGATACCATCAAGGACAGACCACAATATGATGTTATAATCGTCGGTGCCGGACCAGCAGGCCTGTTTGCCGCTTACTATCTGTGCGAACACTCTTCGCTGCGTGTGCTTGTCATTGAAAAAGGGCAACCACCTCTAGAGCGAAAATGCCCTATTGGCGATAAAGGCTGCATTAAGTGCCAACCGTGCAATATCCTTTGCGGTATAGGCGGCGCAGGACTTTTTTCAGACGGCAAACTCAACTTTATCCATAAACTTGGCAAAACAGACCTGACCCAATTTCTATCAACCTCTGACGCCTGTGCATTGATCGACGAAACAGAAGCGATTTTCAACCGTTTCGGCATGGACGGCCAAGTCTTTCCCACTGATCAGGAAGCCGCCAACTCTATCCGCAAAAATGCCAGAAAATGCGGCATCGACCTCCTGATCATCAAACAAAAACATCTGGGCAGCGACAATCTCCCCCACCATATAGATGGAATGCGACAATATATTGCTGACAAGGGGGTCACCTTTCATCATTCCGAGGTGGTTGAAGATATTATTGTTACAGAGGGTAAGGTTACCGGAGTCATCACCAAAAAAGGTACCTACGAGGCACCACACGTCATTCTTGCTCCTGGAAGGGTTGGTGCGGAATGGGTTGCAGGAGTTGCCAAACGCCAAAATATAGACGTGTCCCAACGTGGAATTGAAGTGGGGGTAAGGGTTGAAGTACATAACGAGATCATGCAGGATCTCTGCTCCATCATATATGACCCTACCTTCTTTATCCGCACCGCCAAGTACGATGACCAGACCCGAACCTTTTGTACCAATTTCGGCGGTTTTGTAGCTCTGGAAAACTACCAGAATTTTGTCTGTGTCAACGGCCATGCGCTGATGGACCGCAAATCAGAAAATTCCAATTTTGCCTTTCTCTCCAAGGTCGTTCTCACGGATCCGGTTGAAGACAACCAGGCCTACGGAGAATCCATTGGCAAACTGGCCACCCTCATAGGCGGCGGCAAGCCAATTCTGCAGAGATTTGGTGATCTAAAAAGAGGCCGTCGGTCCACCTGGAATCGAATCCACAACAGCTACATTGAACCAACACTAACCAATGTTACCTGCGGCGACATTGCCATGGCTCTGCCAGAAAGGATCCTCACCAACCTGGTGGATGGCCTGCAACAGCTCAACCAGATTGTACCGGGAGTCACCAATGACGAGACCCTGCTCTATGCACCCGAAATAAAATTTTTTGCAACCCAGGTCGCAACAAACAACAACCTGGAAACAGCAGTAAAAGGGCTCTTTGTTGCTGGTGACGGCCCAGGTGTGGCTGGCAATATTGTTTCAGCCACGGCAACAGCCCTTATCCCCGCAAAAGAGATTATCAGTAGAACCACCAAATAGCCATATGCTAACAGCAACAACAATCCAACCAAGAAGGAAAATATGAACGTCAGTGAAGGGAAATCCGTTACCGTCCATTATGTGTTAAAATTGGATAACGGCAGGGTGTACGAAAGTACCCTAGAAGAAGACCCGCTCCTCTATACACACGGTATGGGAGAGATAGTTAAAGGAATGGAAAAAGCGCTTACCGGAATGTCCATAGGCGAACAGAAAACCTTTATCGTGGAACCCGAAGAGGGATACGGAGAAGTCACACTCGACGCGTTAATCGAGGTTCCACGTGAACATATTCCAATGGAAGCACGGATAGTAGGTGAACAGATTACAGCTATCGGCCCTAAAGGGCATAAGGTGGAAGGCGTTGTGTATGAGATTAAAAGAAAAACACTGGTTGTTGACTTCAATCATCCACTGGCCGGGATGACACTTCATTTTGAGGTTTCAGTGATTGACATCCAGGACCCAGCATAACCTTTTTTCCATGGTCCCTCTCAGCAGCACAGGCTGCTCAGCGGGACCTCCCCTTCTACCCATCAGCCGCGGCAACCGTGGTTATCGACTTTTCATTAACCGCTTTTTGGCTATCATCAGCAAAATACGGAGAAAAGTTTTACGATTTCGATATTTTTCAAACATCGCGGTACTGCGGTTGTAGTAGTTGACTGGTATCTCGATCATCCGCTTGCGATCATTTAAGATCTCCACCGCCATCTCAGCAAGCAACTCTGGCCCGTTGCCGTTCAATTGTTCTTTGAGGTCATCATAGCAGGAGCGCCACATGGCCCGGAATGTGCATCCAACATCAGATATCCTCACTTCACGACGCCACCAGAGCATCTCTATCAGTTTGGCTAGCAGGATATTAGCAATCCTAACCAGTCCCCGCATGTCCGATCCCTGTTCAATCAACTGTCTGGTGGTCCTAGTACCAACCACCATATCAGCCTCTTTGATATACTGGAGCAGTTTGCAGATATCGTGCTCCGGAAAGGTATAGTCAGCTTCAGCCATGACAATGACATCACCTGGGACACGATCCAATGCATACCGCATCTTTTCACCATACAATACGATATCCTGCGGACAACGGATAATATCTGCCCCGCAGGACCGGATTTTTTCTTCTACAGTATTTACAAACGGTACGACCACATAGACTGTATCAATCGATCGATTTCGCCGATAGCGATTGATGGTAAAATCAATATTTTCCTCAACACCTTCGGAATAGAGGAGCAGGGTAATTTGATTTTCATCAAAGGTGATGTTGCGCTCGTAATACCGAGCAAGATTAAGACTGTCCCGATCGTTAATATTGACATAGGTCCCCTTAATCTCGAAACAGAGGACACCTGGATCCTTGCTGCATAACGAATCAAGAAAGGTGACAAATTCAACATAACCATCGACGGACTGTTCAAAGGCATCTGCAAGGAGCGGGAAAAAATCAGGGGTCAGGATAAAGGTTCCCAGCCCTAGCAGATTATTTTCAAGTACTTGAGGTTTTTCCACCAAGTTACGCACCCTGGTGCCTTCTTTATGGACCGAGTAGTTACGTTTAATCAACTTGGTATCGTCAGCATCCATGACCGTGCAGGTAGCAAGGGCGTGTTCATAATCGATATCAAGCAGTTCTGCGTGATTGGAACCGACATAACATTCATCACTCAACATGACGCAACAAGGATGCTTTATGTGACGTCCAGCGAGCAGGATAGACCAGCCCAATCCTTTATCGAGTTCGGTATTGTCAATATAATGCAGTGTAACCCCTAACCACTGCCCATCCTTGAAGTAGTCCTTGATCACTCCTGAAAGATAGCCGACGGTCATATATATTTCGTCTATTCCGAGCTGGTCCCGCATCAGACAGATGATCCGCTCCAGGTTGGGTTTACCATTGACCTGGAGCATTCCTTTGGGAACCAGACTTGTATAGGGCCGCGCACGTACCCCTTTGCCAGCTGCTGGTATCAGTCCTACAAGTTTACCCATGGTCTCACCTGGTCAGAAAATAATAGAAAGTGAGATATAAATACTTCAAGGTCTCAGCCAGGTGTTGCATCTTAGCCTCCCCGGTATGGCGAGGGGTAAAATCAACCCCGATCTCCTTAATGGTAATCTTTCGGCGGGCAAAGGCGACCCCGAGTTCCAGCACATGCTCAAAGCCTTTGCGTGATAAGTGTACTTCATACAGGGCTGACCGGTTAAACGCCTTGCACCCGGTATAGAGATCAGTCACTTTCTGATCAAAAAGCAGATTAAACAACCATGAGATAAGTTGATTACCCAATCGTTTGGTCAGGGGCATAAACCGGTTTCTTCCGCCTAAAAAGCGACTGGTATAGACCACCTCGGTATGGTCAAGTTGTTCGATAAGATCCGGGATGGCCTCTGGCGGGTACTCACAGTCAGCATCAATGATAAGAATCTTTTCATTGCTTGAATTGGCTATTCCATCCAGCAGTGATCCACCATATCCTTCATTTGTGGCGTGACGAATAAGGATAACGTCCTCAAAGGAAGAAATAATTTCCACAGACTTGTCAGTCGAGGCATTATCCACATAAATAAGGTTCAGGGGAAGCCCCAAGGCTGTCACCCGACGGTGAAACTCCGGTAATATTTCTTCTTCGTTAAAGACGGGTACAATAACATCTGTGTATTTGGCGGTCTTTTCTTGCATCATATTGTTTTTTAAATAGTCGTGGTTCTTGTATTTGCTAGGAATTTTACATTTCTTAAAAACAGCCATCCTAGCGACAACCGTTCCCCCATACAACAGAATTCGCCTCTTTTTTGAAAGAGGGTTCCTCTCACAACAAATGCTCCACTGCAAAAAAAATAGTGTCACTATTCAGCAGTGCTCCAGATGCGTACAAGCAGGCTGGATAACTATAGTAATTCTATGTTTTCCGGCCTGATCGTGCGCAGAGGTAAGCGCAGACTCTGTGGGGTGCTGCTGGATAGTTACAAAAATGCTTAGCAGAGCTTGGCTCCCAAAGGCACATCCTTATCAGGAATGCAGAGTGCTACGGCTCCGTCCTTATTATGAAATCCGGTCACAAGACATTCGGACATGAGGGGACCGATCTGTTTTTCAGGAAAGTTGACCACTCCGACAACCAACCTGCCAACGAGTTCTTCGGGGTTGTAAAGCTCAGCAATCTGGACGCTAGACTTGCGCATCCCAATCTCTTCACCAAAATCGACATGCAGAATATAGGCGGGGTTACGGGCCTCGGCAAAAACCTTGGCCTCAATCACCTTACCCACCCGTAGCTCAACCTTGCTGAAATCACTTCAATCTATCAACGCCACTGTTTACTCTCCCCTTCATCACAAATAAAAAAAGCTGCATACCATACAACCGGCATGCAGCTTTCAATCACTTATAAGTAATTATTACAATCAGTCTTCAACCACATCAATACCTTCCAGCTTCCAATCTTCGGTTCGCTCTGGTCTGGCCCATGTCCATTTCTCTGCAAACTTCACAGGATCAGTCTTGCTCCCTTCAACCACGTCCCCGGTTTTATCATCCACTGTGTAGTCGAGCAGGTTGGCAGTGAACGAAACAGTAACAAAATCTTCGTTCCCCTGCTTGCCGGCATCTACGACTTCCACTTTTCTAATGGCAATGCTCTCCAGCTTATTGGTATGGCCTTTGGCCTTCATCTCCGCAAACTGCTTATCATACTCACCCGCCAACTGCTTCCCTAACAGATGGCTGTAACTGGCAAGATCGCGCCGCATCCAGCCTGCCTGAATTTTAAAAAATACATCCGAGGCTATTTCCACAAAATATTTATCATCAAATCCCGGATCAGTGGTCTGGATTTCAGCTACGCCGTCCTCAAGGCTGCTGACCTCCCGAATGGGCGGTACTGGAGGAACAGAACTTTTTGCCTGGTCAGAAAAAGCACCACCGGAAAAAGTATTTTTATCAAATGGTGGTGGTTTATACCCTGCAGATGAAGAGCCTGTGGGTCTAGAGACAAACCGTTTATATAAGAAATAACCCGCCACACCTAAAAGCAATAATGGCAGGATCCCCATACCGCTGCCCCCAGCGCCGAACATACTGCCAAGCAACATACCGCCAATAGCGCCGCCCAATAATCCTCCGGCCAGACCACTGCCAAAACCGGATTTCTTTCCCTGCTGAGTTTGAGCCGGTGCTTTAGACGTCTTTTTTGGGGTCGAGCGACTAAAACTCCTTCCACCAAATTTGGAACGGGCATCGGCATAATCAGTCGTGATTCCTGCTTCACAGAACATTACTGCAAAGAGAATCAGAAAAAATGGTGCCAGTTTACTCAATTGTGTCATCATAATTGTTTTTCCAGCAATGTATTTTTTGTTGGTCCACCCACTAAAAAAGGTGGGATTTAGAGCTTGAGTGTTTACTGTATCTCCCCGTGAGATGCAACAAACATAATGCTTTTTTACCGTGGGTCAAGGTACTATCCATAGCAACTGACGGTAATGGTTGACACACAAATGACACTTCCCATGGATTCCATTCTTCTGAAAAATAACGTTCCAGACCAGGTGGTGATAGCCACCGGCACGGCCCAACAACTCGACACATTTTCCCTTGTTCTCACGGCTATAGATATTGATCATTTAATTGATCCGGTCAACCAGTCAATCTTGGTCGACAAAAATCATGCTCACACTGCATTGTTACAACTGGATAAATATACAGAAGAAAACAAAAACTGGCCTCCCATGCCAGAGCAAACATGGCAACCACCTTTTTTTTATCCACAAGCAACCATTCTATTGATAAGCCTACTTGCTTTTTTCTACTGGCATACAGGAGGTTGGCATTCTGATAATCCGTGGTTCATAATCGGTGCGATTCACAGCCAAAAAATTCTGATCGAAAGCCAATGGTGGAGGCTGGTCACGGCTCTAACTCTGCATGCTGATATCGTACATCTGGTAGGCAACTGTCTCATTGGAGCCAATATTATTCTTTTACTTAGTCGTGCAGTCGGCTATGGATTGTGCTGGTTCATGGTGCTCATGACGGGTACTGCTGGAAACTTGATCAACATTCTGATTCGCGATCAACCGCACTTGTCTGTCGGTTTTTCCACTGCTGTATTTGCTGCCATCGGTATCTTGACCGGCATTCGACTCAGATCTGCGCAAAAGGCCTCTCTTAAACAGTATGTTCTCCCCTTGGGCGCAGGCACGGCTTTGCTAACCTTTCTTGGCAGTGCAGGTCCAACCACAGATATCGGCGCCCACTTTTTCGGTTTTATCAGTGGTATTATCATGGGTGTAGTCTGCAATTACCAAAAACTGGTACGAATAGCAGCTACCAACCAGGTGCAGTGTCTGCTCATGCTTGTATCCCTTCTTTTTCTACTGTTATGCTGGGGATCTGCTTGGAGCCACCTTTAACAAATACCCCACTGGCAAGAGAATGCTTACAACGGTTCTTTCTCCTGTTTTGTGATGATTCAGGATTGACGTCAGGTTCCAATGTGCATACATTAATGACCGTTTATAAAAAATTAAGCAGTGGGTGATGGTCACTCAATTTTTCGCACGTCTAAAAGCTGCTGCAAAAGTTAAAATGTGTCTATCCATTATCACCGCCAACCTGAATAACCAGAGGTACATCCATGCCAATGAACGAACAACCGCCCTGGGGACAGAAAAAACGTCCCTCTTCACCTGAAGATTTTCTTGCTGCGCTCATCCGCAAGATCAGAGAATCTTTTACCAATGAGCAAAAACCTGCTGGTCAAGGTGATGACAACGGCCAACCACCTGCAGAAGGACCGGGGATGTTTGCCGGAATGGGAAAGGTGGTGATGATTGTTGCTGCTGTTTTCCTGTTTCAAGTCATCTACTCCTCCTTTTACACCATTCAACCAGGCGAAGTAGGGGTTATGCTCAGTTTTGGTAAGTACTCTCGAACAACAGAGCCTGGTCTTCATTTTAAAATCCCGTTCATTGAACAATTGTATAAAGTGAACGTGGAAGCTGTACGGAAAGAAGAATTCGGTTTTCGTACCAAAACTGCGGGTAAAGCATCCAACTACAACCGACGCGGTTTTGACATGGAAGCCTTGATGTTGACCGGTGACAAAAACGTGATCGAAGTAGCCTGGATCGTTCAGTACATTGTCAACGATCCGGTGAACTATCTCTTCAAGGTACGCAACGTATCCCAGGCTGTACGCGATGCCTCGGAAATGGTTACACGCCGGATTGTCGGCAATATGGATTTTGACTACGTGTTGAGTAACCGTGAGATTCTCGCTGCAGATGGCAAAAAAGAACTGCAGGGAGAACTCGACAACCTGGAATGCGGGGTGAGCATTGTGACCCTCCAACTCCAGGATATCAACCCACCAGAAAAAGTAAAACCCGCCTTTAACGAGGTTAACGTCGCTGATCAGGATATGAAACGACTGGTCAATGAAGCAGAGGAAACCTACAACAGTGTGATCCCCAAAGCCCGAGGTAGCGCAAAACAAACTGTCGAAGAAGCACGTGGTTATGCTGTTGAGCGGACCAACCGCGCGCTAGGGGAAACCAACAGGTTTAATGCTATTTTAAAAGAATACCAAGTGGCAAAAGAAGTTACCAGACAACGAATGTACCTGGAAGCGATGCAGGACATCCTTCCCCATGTTGAACAGGTTTACGTGATGGATAAAAGCAACCAGGCCGTGATTCCGTTTCTGGACCTGACTGGAAAAGGGCATAAAAACAGCAGCCCCAAAACCCAGTAACAACATGACAGCGAATTGTCTTATGCTTCTACTCTAACCATGTGAGACCCATGAAGAAAATACTTCAAATTTTAGGATTAATTATTGTTGTAGCTCTGGGAGTTACAGTCTGGGATGGCTTTTATATCCTCAAAGAAGGGCAGCAGGCTGTTATTACCCAGTTCGGCGCGCCGGTTGGTGAGCCGCAGACTGAAGCCGGCTTAAAATTAAAAATGCCCTTTATCCAGGACATCCGTCTGTTTGAGAAAAAAATTCTGATCTGGGATGGTGCACCAAACCAGATTCCGACTAACGATAAGACTTTTATTTATCTGGATACCAACGCACGCTGGCGCATTATCGACTCCTTACGTTTTCTCCAGGCTGTCGGCTCCGAAAATCGCGCCCGCACCTTGCTTGACGATATCCTTGACGGTACCTTGCGTGACCTTGTCAACAAGCACGACCTGATTGAAATTATCCGTAGTTCTGATTGGACCAAGGACTACATGACCTCCAGCAACCGGGGAAGGGACATGATCACTCCTCCCGAACTGGGACGTGATAAGATCAGTGAATTGGTACTCGAAGCGGCTGCTAGAGTAATGCCCCAATACGGAATCGAGCTGATTGATGTCATGTTCAAACGAGTTAACTACATCGACTCGGTACGTGAAAAGGTGTATGACCGTATGATTTCCGAGCGAAAGCGTATCGCTGCTGAAAAACGCTCTCTCGGTGAAGGACGAAAAGCGGAAATTCTTGGTCGGGTTGATCGGGAGCTGAAAGAAATTACTTCTAAAGCAAAGCGTGAGGCCGTTGAGATAGAGGGTAAGGCTGATGCCGAAGCCACCCAAATTTACGGCAAAGCCTATTCAAAGGATCCGGAATTTTATGCTTTTATAAAAAGCCTTGAAAGTTACAGAGACATTATTACCAGCAACACCTCGCTGGTGCTCTCGTCGGATTCAGATTTGTTCCAATATTTGGAATCACTCGAAGCAAAATAACTTCTGCATTCCGTAGTATTACTACAAAAAAGGCCGTGTCTAAGACACGGCCTTTTTTTTTGACTCCATTTTCAACGCAACATTAAGCTCATCCAATCAGTCATAATTCCAGGCCCTTCATCAGCAAAGCTTGGCCGCTGCTCACGGGAGTACGGAATCCTTCCCCGCTCCTCAAGCAAGGCTTCGAGCCTGAGTAACTCCTGCTCACTACTTAAACCATCCAGGCCCAATTGTTCAAAACGACAGCTACAATTGACAAACTGCCCCCCACACCAGGGGCATATTTCTACCGGACACCCAAGTTCATGCACCTCACCGGAACTGGTATGGCATGCAGGACATATATCCTCATCTATTTGCAACGGCTCATACGAAACGTGTCGACCATGATCTGCACAGATCCGCTTAAATTCTTCCCCACTTTCGTACTGAAAGAAATCAAGCACTTCCCGAGCAAGAAAACCGTCACTAACGCTCCCTTGAAACTCAATCCCCTCACTGGATACCAAATAAAGGTACCCCTCACCGAGGCCAGTCATGGCTCCCAATAAGAAAACCCCCTGCTGACGGTTAAATAAAACAATATCCTTTATCAAGGCTTCCTGAGCATCGGGAAGTGTCCGATAAAACTCATGCAGCACATTAAGGCCGATTCTGTCTTCGCGATACTGATCGAGCAAATCCTCAGCCTTATCCAAAAAACCTTCAGGCACTGCATATTCCATGACTTCCCTGATGGCCTTTCGCATTTCTTTCAATTCATCTTGCATACAACTACCAACCTTCGGCCTCGCTGGAGGCTATTTCTCTATTATTTCAGATAAAAACTAATTTCTTCAACCGGGTTGTTTCCCCCCTTCCAGACTTACAAACTTGTTTTTTATTCACAAATCAAGTAGTGTACTTGCTGGTAATCAAAGTAGGCCTCAACCGTGGAAAAGCTCAACATCCTCACACCGATGTTCTTTTTTCTAGAACGGAATCGAAACAACACCTCGCTAATCTACCTTAACCAGTAGGCCATAGCATCTTTTTTCCGAGGTGTTTCTTTTAATCTGTAGTGCCCGTTAATCGTCCCCCTGTGGGTCAAGGGAATCGGCATTACAATTTACTCGTAGGTAAAACAACTTATGACCGATATAGCTAAAAAAAACACCCACGCACAGTTGACCATTAGTGATAAAACCTACGAACTGCCAATTCTAAAAGGTGCAGAAGGTGATAAGGCGATCGACATCTCAAACCTGTTGAAAGAAACAGGGTTTACCACCTACGATGTCGGCTCTAAAAATTCTGCTTCATGCAGCAGTTCCATCACCTATCTCAATGGCAACAAGGGTATTTTACGCTATCGCGGGTATGATATTGAAGACTTAGCTGAAAAATGTCTTTTTATTGAAGTTGCGTATTTATTGCTCCATAACAAACTCCCTAATCGTGAAGAACTGG
The DNA here is from genome assembly GCA_030600525.1 of Desulfobulbus sp. Lineage (GTDB taxonomy): Bacteria > Desulfobacterota > Desulfobulbia > Desulfobulbales > Desulfobulbaceae > Desulfogranum. The sequence continues at coordinate 29,335 of JAUVLX010000004.1, forward strand.
AACACTTTCGAACCTTGCTCGAGGAATACGCCCTGATCCATGAGGATATGATTCATTTCTTTGATCATTTCCCACCCAACGCCTCACCAATGTCCATCCTCTCCGTCATGGTTAACACCTTGCACAACTACTATCCGGAGATGGTTGACGACCCACTGTTGAACATTAATAACACCGCCAGCCGCCTGATTTCAAAAATCCGTACTATTGCCGCTTTTTCCTATAAAAAATCCATTGGTCACCCACTGGTTTACCCGCGCAACGACCTCTCCTATTGCGGCAATTTTCTGAATATGATGTTTGATACACCTGTCCGACCATATACAGTTCAGCCTGAAGTGGTTGCAGCCATGAATAAGCTGCTGATACTTCATGCCGACCATGAACAGAACTGCTCCACCTCAGCTGTCCGCCTTGTCGGCAGTTCAGGTGGCAATCTGTATGCATCCATATCAGCTGTCATAAATGCCCTTTGGTGACCACTACATGGAGGTGCCAATGAGGCGGTTATCCAAATGCTTGAAGCCATTTATCACGATGGTGCAGACTACAAGAATTATATCGCCAAGGCCAAGGACAAAAATGATCCATTCAGGTTATCAGGCTTTGGCCACAGGGTCTACAAGACCTACGACCCCCGCGGCACCATCATTAAGAAGGCCTGTGACGGCATCCTAAACGTATTGAACGTTTCCGATCCACTACTGGAGGTAGCAACGAATCTGGAAGAAATCGTACGTAATGATGACTACTTCATTAATCGC
>JAUVLX010000201.1 GCA_030600525.1 Desulfobulbus sp.
ACTTTCACCATTCCGGCACCGCCAATACGACCACACCGGAGGATCTGGAAAAAAATAATCGATACAGGACTCAATGGCCCTCAGGATTTCCAGGAACTACCTGGGGCTCCGACCGTTAAAAACGGAGCTGCTGTTTCCGTCCCCAATATGGGCTGTGTGGTACTGCAGTCAACCATCACAAAAAATGATAAGGAAAAAAGATGAAAACAGTGCTCATGCTTGGCGATTCGCTTGTCGAATGGGGTGATTGGCAGTCCTTGCTGCCGGAATACAAAATCATAAACAGAGGTATGGCCGGTGAATGCACCGAAGGGCTTGCAGGAAGGATCATAGATGAAATTAACAGCGTAGCTGAACCTGATGCAGTCCTTCTTCAATCAGGGACCAACAACCTGCTCATGGGATCCCCGCACTTTCTTGCAATCCTCTCCAGCATGGTGCCAACCATCCGTACTTTTTACCCTCACTGTCCCATTATCATCAGCTCTCTGATGCCCATGACCATAGTTCCGGCCCATAAGCTGGACGAAGTCAACAAGCAGCTTCAGGATATAACCACGCAGACAGAAAACTGTTTTTATCTTGATATGGTGCCCCCGTTTAATGAAAAATGCCTGCCAATAACCCAATCCGGATTCCTTAATGACAAGGTACACCTGAGCACAAGAGGTTATCTGATATGGGCAGAAGAAATAAAGGCATGTTTACAGAATATCTGCTCCTGAGGAACAACGTTGACAATCTGTTGGTCACAGCTTATCAATAATGCTGTTATAAGTGGCGCAAAATTCATATTCCCAACAAACTCAATAAGAGACGGCCACTTCGCATTTAAAAAATCAATTGGAGATACCAGTATGAACCGTGTTTTTTCTGCTTTGTGTACGGCAACCCTGTTCCTTCTGCCTGCAACTGCTTTTGCGGCTTCCGAGATTACACCGCCAGCCGCAATGACTGCCGAAAAGGGGTTACAAGGGACAGTCACCGAGACCATGAATACCGGGGGCTACACCTATCTCCAGTTGAGCAAGGGCAACCAGTCTGTCTGGGTAGCCATCCCAGAGACAAAGGTGGAAAAAGGCGCAGAAATTACCTGTCGGCCTGGCATGGAGATGCAAAATTTTGAATCCACAACACTCAAACGCACCTTTCCATCCATTATCTTTTCACCAGGGCTGGCAAATGCCCAGGAAGCCCCGATGGCATCCCCCCATGGCATGACAGCAACAGCACCTGCAAAAGATTCTAACTTTGCCCAAGCCTTACAAGCTGAACAGCAACATCCCGCGACCGAAGCCATGGGTGTTCAACCCGTTGGTCAATCGCCGGGAAGTCTTGGCGCGATTGTTCCTTCAAAAGATATTGTAGTAAAAAAGGCCAGTGGCAGCAGCAGTTATGCTGTGGGAGAGTGTTACGCCAAAGCCAAAGAACTGGATAACAGCTCGGTCACAGTGCGCGGTAAAGTGGTCAAAGTTTCTCCCAAAATTATGGGTAAAAACTGGGTTCACCTCCAAGATGGTACAGGGAGCCCCATGGAAAACACCCATGATCTGGTCCTTACCACCCAAGAGCTACCGGAACTGGGGGAAATCATCACCTTCAGTGGTACCCTCCATGCCGACCGTGACTTTGGTGCTGGCTACAAATATGCTGTGATTATCGAAGACGCGTCACCTAAAAAATAAAGGAATTTCCCAAACCAAAGTTCCATGGAACAGAAAATTCATCCTGCTCAAATCGGATTTGACTTTGATGGTGTTATTGCTGACACTGCAGAGGCTTTTATCCGGATTGCCTGTGAGCAATACGATTATTGCGGTATCCAGCTCGAGCATATCACACGGTTTCAGGTGGAGGAATGCACTGATGTTAACGTCGAAGTTGTGGAGGAGATCTTTACGCGAATACTCCATGATTCTGTTGGCACTCAGTTGATGCCGATGCCAGGGGCCATAAGCGTTCTTGAAGAACTCAGCATGCATGCACCAGTTACCATTATTACGGCAAGACCCTTGGCTGAACCGGTGCACCGCTGGATGGAGCAACATATGCCATCCACCCTTATTGATCAAATCCGACTGGTTGCCATGGGCGATCATGACGACAAGACCCGCCATGTTCACAGATTGGATCTCTCCCATTTCATTGATGACCGGGCTGAAACCTGCAGGCAGCTTGAACAGGCCGGGGTCAGATCCATACTTTTCTCCCAACCCTGGAACCGCTCCGATACCACCCTGCCCGCCGTACAAAATTGGGAGGAGATTCGAGAACTTTGCCTCTGACAAGAGGCATCAACCCTTACAAAAAAAAGCCATGAATACTCCCACCCCCACGACTGACACCCCTCCCACCGTCTACCGAAACCCTACGCCAACAGTGGATATCATCATTGAAATAGATGGCGGAATTGTATTGATTGAACGCAAGAATGAACCACTTGGCTGGGCATTACCCGGTGGTTTTGTTGATTACGGGGAATCATTTGAAAATGCTGCACGGAGGGAGGCCAAAGAAGAAACAGAGTTACAGGTCACTCTCACCCACCAGTTCCATACTTACTCCGACCCAGCCAGGGATGCTCGGCAACATAACAGCTCCACCGTTTTTATCGGCACGGCAAGCGGCAAGCCTAAAGGCGCCGACGATGCAGCACAGGCAGAAATTTATGCCGAGGATAATCTCCCGGCCCTTGCCTTTGACCACCAGCAAATACTGGAAGACTATTTTCATTTCCGGAAGACGGGCAACAGACCAGCAATAGCCTAAGAAAGGTCTAAGAAAAACAACTTGCCTGTGATAGACCGAAAATGGTCTATCACAGGCATCAAACATCGTATAGCACCGTTAAAAAATCGTTTTTAACAGCAGGTAACTCACAAGCCCCACACCTATGGAGCCATAGATCAACAGTCAGGGAGTACAGTTATCCCCCGCCTTTTTGACAATAACCTTCAGGGCTATCACTCCAATCACGACTGCTGCTGCCAGTAAAAATATATCTTTCACAGCTTGCTCCTTCTTGTGTCCCGTCAACGCTGTTATGCCGCATCTTACTTGTTCTTTTTCGCCCCTGCGTTGCCTGCCCATCGAGCACATAACCCTGCTATGCACTCAATGAACAAACAACACAGAGACAAAAAATTACGGCGCAATATTGCGTCATTTCATCATTGACGTGACACTAGTTTTATCCCCTGACACGTACACCTGTCTTCTTTCTCAGACGAATGGCCTTAGGGGTAATTTCAACTAGTTCATCGTCATTGATATATGCTATACACTCTTCCAAGCTCATGTCAACCGGCGGGGTAAGAGTAACAGCTTCATCTGAACCAGAGGCACGCACGTTGGACAACTTCTTGCCCTTTGCCGTATTGACAACCAGATCTGCAGGACGGCAGTTTTCACCGATAATCTGTCCCTGGTAGGTATCGATGCCCGGACCGATAAAGAGTTGCCCACGATCCTGGAGGTTAAAAAGCGCGTAAGCCACAGTTGTACTCGTCTCCTTAACCACCATAACACCATTAATACGCTGCTGCAGATCGCCGGCATGGGGTCCCCACTCGGCAAAGACATAGTTCATCACGCCCATGCCCCTGGTATCGGTCAAAAACTGGGAACGATACCCCAACAAACCGCGGGTGGGCACCTTGAACTTCATTTTGGCCATCTGATTCTCGACCTGCATGTCGAGCAACTGCCCTTTCAGTTTGCCCAGCTTCTCAATCACTACACCTTGGTACTGCTCATCCACATCAACCGAGAGTTCCTCATAGGGCTCCATCAGTTTCCCGTCTTTCTCCATCATAATAACTTGGGGACGGGTAACCTGTAACTCGTAATTTTCGCGGCGCATTTTTTCGATCAAAATGGAAAGATGCAATTCCCCCCTGCCAGAAACTTTGAACCCGACGCCTTCAGTCAGCGTTTCAACCTTAAGGGCAACGTCGCCTAGAGTTTCCTTTGCCAATCTTTCTTCCAGATGGCGGGAGGTAACAAATTTACCATCCTGGCCAGCAAAGGGAGAATCATTAGGAATAAAATGCATGGAGATGGTGGGTGGGTCGATCTCAATCAGCGGCATTGGCTGCGGATCATCAGGATCAGTAAAGGTAACCCCGACAGTAACATCTACCATCCCGGCAACAGCTACAATATCTCCAACTGTGGCACTTTCTGCCGGTACTTTCTTGTCGCCGTCAAAAAGAAAAATTTTGTTGATCCGAACCGGAGAGATGGTTCCGTCACGCCGAACAACAGCAAGACTGGAGCGCAAATCCAACTTCCCGTTGGCCACCTTACCAATACCTAACCGGCCCATATACTGGGAGTAATCTATGGTATTTACCTGCATTTGCAGTGGGGCTTCAGGGTCACCTGTTGGCGGTGGAACGTGCTCGACGATCATATCAGAGACAACCTGCATCCCTGTTTCTGCGGTAACCGGATCATCCAATTCATTAATAGCATAACCGGCTTTTGCAGAAGCATAAATAACAGGAAAATCAAGTACATCATCAGGAGCCTCCAGGCGGACGAGCATGTCAAACACCTGATCAACCACCCAATCACACCGGGCAGCGGGCTTATCGATTTTATTTATCACCACCAGGATGGGGAGTCCTACTGCAAGGGCCTTTTTAACCACAAAAAAGGTCTGCGGCATCGGGCCTTCCTGGGCATCGACGAGAAGCACTGCCGCATCTGCCATGCGCAGGACTCTTTCCACCTGTCCACCAAAGTCGGCATGACCTGGGGTGTCAATAATGTTTATCTTGTGCCCCTTATGGAGATAGGACCCATTTTTTGACGCAATGGTGATTCCACGCTCGCGCTCAAGATCCATTGAATCCATTAAACGCTCGGCAACTTCCTGATTGTCACGAAACATGCCGCTCTGGCGAAATAACTGATCAACAAGGGTTGTTTTGCCGTGATCGACATGAGCGATAATTGCAACGTTTCGAATATTTTTCTGCTCCATACTTTCCCGCCTCTGTCAGGAAGATTTGTCTCTCTGTCCCCACAAAGGGGTTAGACGACATGCATACATTATCAAACAATGATAATTTGCTATGATGTCAATTTAGGTAACTTTTAAAAAAAGCATACACTGTCTCGCATGCCGAAGGTTGTTAAAAAAAGCGCAGAGTCTACAGCAAGAGACATAAAAGCACAAGAGAACTCTTGTAAAAAACGCACTTACAAGCACATAAACTCCAACACGAAAACATTCAACTGTTGTAAGCAATAACAAGAACCGCTCACCACTTGGCAAATAACTCTTTGCGGTTAGCAGCAGAACGGCGAAGGATGGGGACATACTTATCAATATAATCTATAACCATTGCTTTTTTTCCCGGTGCAGGGCGCATAATCCGCCCCACTACCTGCAACAAGCGACCTGCAAATTTAATGGGAGTTGCCAAAACAAGGGTCGTTAACCCCGGACAATCAAACCCCTCCCCGATAAGCTGAATAGTCGCTATAAGGGCTTCCACCTTACCCTGCAACACATCCTGCACGACCTGCTCCCGTTGCTCCTTACTTACCTGTCCTGTTAGCAGGGCTACATGGATATCTTTTGCCCGCAACAATGCAGTAAAAATTTCACAGTGGGCAACCCGATCAGACACAAGCAATATAGTCCCTTGGTGCCCTTGCTCAATTAATGCTGCCACATCACCTGCAATCTGCAGATTGCGTTGCTCGTTTTTTGCCAACGCTTTAATCAACTTGGCATATTCACCGCGATACCCATACTTAAAATCAGTTTCCCTTTGAATAAACTCAGGCAAAACAACAGCTCCGCTAGCAGCCAGCTCTTCACTGGTAACCCTGTGAACCCGATCGCCCATATAGGTATAAATTAACTTTGTCATACCATCTTCTCTGCGAAAGGCGGTCGCTGACAGGCCCAGCATATAATAGCTGTCAAAGGCTGCCACCACGTCTGTAAAAAGACTGGCCGGGACCCGGTGACATTCATCGATAATAAGATGCCCGAACAGGTGTGGCAGGGTGTCCAACTGTTTACGGGCTGTATTGACAATGGCAACGGTCACCGGCTGCAAGTCTAGCACTCCGTCACCTGCCTGTCCGGCATCGATACCCAAAAACTGGCGGATTCGTTCTTTCCACTGAAAGAGCAGCTCTTTGGAATGGACAATCACCAGGGTTGGCTGCTGACGTCTGGCAATAATATCAAGCGCCATAACGGTTTTACCAGACCCAGTTCCTGCCTCCAGCACCCCAAAAGAGTGCCTGCACACAGCTTCCACAGCATCACGTTGATAGGGCCGCAGTTCCCCGTTAAACTTCACGGCAAGGGGGGCACAGCGCCACCGCTTATCAACTACCTGTGGCGCACCACCGGTCAGGTCACGACAGATGCGAACCGCCTGATTGCCAAATCCCCGGGGAAAACAGAGGTCACGACCACGATCTGTATAAAAAGAGAGGGTCGGCTTAAGCTGTTTGCCTATCCACCGGCCATAGCGTTGAGCAGCCTTATATTTGGGATTATCAATGGTCAGTACCGTGCGAATTTTTTTTTGTAACGCT
>JAUVLX010000338.1 GCA_030600525.1 Desulfobulbus sp.
AAATAGCCGTGTGGTTCGTTGCACTCCTCCTCTGTTTGAGCATGAAAGAACCTGCAGTGGAAGAGGAAACCCAGATCCATTCTCATCTTGCAGAAGCGCTTAAAACCTGTCGATACGCACTGCGGGAAAATAGCCATGTAAGGGCAACAATCATGTTTGGTGCTTTACTGGGGCTTGCTTCTTTTTATACAGTTTGGCTTATTCAACCCTATATGCAGGAGAGCGGGGTGGCAGTGGCCTGGTTCGGGCCAGCATGGGCCGGTGCCAATCTGACTGTGGCTTGTTGTTCCCTTATCAGCCATCGCTTGCGCTTTGTGCTTGGTGACAGGTGGTTGATCGCTGTTTTTGTTGTGCTGGTCCTGGTTGGGTATGGTGGGCTGAGTATGATTACAGGAGTGTGGGGTTTTCTTTTTTATTACCTGCTGACAGCCATGCGCGGGTTGCAGGGGCCGATAATGCGCAATCATCTGCAGCACGCCAGCAGTCGTCGGAATCGAGCCAGTATCCTTTCCCTATACAGTCTGGTTTTCCGCTTTTTGTTTGTACTCACCGGGCCAATGGTCGGTCTGGCTGCAGACAATTATGGCCTGCGTCCGACTTTTGCTCTTTTAGCGGTTTTATTTGTTCTATTCCTTGTCCCATTTTCCAGGCTCTTCCTTGTAACCCTTCCGGGTGGACGAGGAAATATCAGTAGGGCATAAAAGGTGCGTATGATGTCCATCGCTATTCGACCATTTCAATACCAGGAGCGCCGCAAGGTGATTGAGTTGTGGCGAAAATGTGGCTTGATTGTCCCTACCAACGATCCACACAAGGATATAGACTGTAAAATGCAGATGGGAAGTGAATTTTTTCTGGTTGGACTTCGGGACAATAAGGTTGTTGCTGTGATCATGGGTGGTTATGAGGGGCACCGGGGGGCAATTATTTGGCAGTTGACCCGCTCTGGCTGGGGAAGGGGTATGGGAGAAGCATGGTGGAGGCTGTAGAGTTACGATTACTGGAAAAGGGCTGCCCCAAGGTGAATTTGCAGGTAAGAAGCAGCAATACCAAGGTGCTGGATTTTTACCAAAGACTTGGTTATCAATGTGATGATGTGGTGAGTTTAGGAAAGCGTTTATAGTGCAATTATCTGGAGTAACGTATGAAACTGAGTAGGGAAAATACAACTATCGGCTTTGTCGGCATCGGAGTTATGGGCAAGAGTATGGCTGGGCACCTTCTTGGTGACGGGTATCCGCTGCATATTTATACCCGTACCAAAAAAAGTGCAGATGATTTGGTCACAGCTGGAGCTGTTTGGGAAGAATCAGTAAAAACACTGGCAGAAAAATGCGATGTAGTCTTTACCATGCTTGGTTTTCCCCCGGATGTGGAAGACGTGTATTACGGGGAACAGGGGCTGCTAGCCAATATGAAGCCGGGGACATATGTAGTTGATATGTCAACCTCACGCCCTGATTTAGCCGTGAATATATTTGAAACGGCAGCTTCCGGGGAGGTATGTGCCCTTGATGCCCCTGTTTCTGGGGGGGATATCGGGGCACGTGATGCGCGCCTTTCCATCATGGTGGGAGGGGAGCAGGAAATTTTTGATATCGTTTTACCGCTCTTTCAACTCATGGGAACCAATGTTGTGTTTCAGGGAAGCGCAGGGAGCGGGCAACATACCAAAATGTGCAACCAAATAGCCATTGCCGCCGGCATGATGGGTGTGTGTGAGGCCTTTGCCTATGCGGAGAAAGCCGGTCTTGACCCGGCAACAGTTCTCAAAAGTATAGAAAGCGGTGCTGCTGGAAGCTGGTCCTTATCCAATCTTGTACCGCGAATTATAGGCGGTGATTATGCCCCCGGTTTTTACGTGAAGCATTTTATAAAAGATATGGCCATTGCCATAGAGGCTGCCGACAGCATGGGAGTTGACGTTCCAGGTTTGAAACTTGCCAAAAGCCTTTATGTCAAACTTGCTGAGGCCGGTGGTGAGGACTACGGTACCCAGGCTCTGTATAAGCTGTACTCCTCAACATAAGGTTTTTTAGGCGGTCGTTTGTGCCGGTATTGAGCACAAACGACCGCTGTGAAAGGCATTCAGCTGTTACTAGCACTAGCGACTGACATCTATGGTTCCGCCACCTCCCTGGTCCCAGCTGTAGGTGCAGTGATATGCATTTGTCGCTGTTTTGTTGCAGGTGCCTGTCAGCCCGCCACAGGTCGAGCCTGGCGGAGTGTCAGCACGCACGTCAAAGGAATTGCCATTGGCATCAATATTGGTGACTCTGCCGTTGGCACTGAGGATAAAACCTTGTATCTCTGAGCTACAGCCGTCACTGATATTGAAGTTGTTAATTGTCCCGCTCGCACGGCTCCCGTTACAGGAAGTATCGCTGTATGAACCGCTGTATGTTCCTGAAATACTAGCGCACGATGCGATTACTTCGTTCGTGCTAACATTACCGTCACTGCATCCATTGAGCAGTAGAAAGGCTATGGCTGAAACTGTGAGTGCAAGGTTTTTCATTCTTCTCCCTTTTTTAGTGAATGGAAAAATGCCCTTTATTGAGCAAGGTACCGTTGAGGTGAACACGATACGTCCAGGTTCCGTAGAGCTCGTCGCCATAGCGCGAGCCGGTAAGCATCCTGGAAACGTGCCCTTTTTTCGGTAACTTTACCGCATAAATCTTGTCAATGTGCTCTGTATTATCAGAAACGATTATCTGGTCAGTAGTTTGGCCTCGGAGGGTGCCGGTAGGATCAATCCAGTCGATGACCAGCCCGTATTCAGCTTTTAGCATGTTACCGCAAGAGAGAGCATAGAAGATATCTTCCTCCGGGATAAACGTTGTAATTTCTTTACCTCGAAAAGGGGCTCCATGGGTGGTGCCCGTACATTGCGCGGCATGGAGAGCGGAAAGGGGGATGATAAAAAAAAGAAGGTTTGCGGACAAAAAGAGCGCAAGTGTATTGATCCTGGCAGGATGGCACCAATATACAGTCGGGCAGAGCAGATAGTGTGCTTTCAAGAATCCCTGTCCTTACTTCAGTAATAGTATGTTGCTCGGAGCGTTTTTCCCGGCAGTTGCTGACAGACATAACAAGTTGAACAGCCAATTCTAATCGATCATGAGGCAAGATTGAAGGAAATAATGAGAAAAAGCAGAGAAAACGGTGTTATCCGACAGACTCCTGGAGTAGTACTTTAAGGTACTTTGGGAAAAGATTTTTTCAAGATGACCTTTATTTCAACTTTCCAGCAGTGCTCATTTCACCGTCTTTTTCATGAACACAGAGTGTGAGGAGAATATGACGACAGGTGCACCCCGCGAAGTAATTATACCTCATCGTAGAATACCGTTGGATATCCCAAAAAATGTTGCGCCAACAGAATTCTTTAACAGTCCCTGTAATCTGCGTCACCTGGCCAGGGAAAATGGACTTTTGCGAAATCCAGAGGGTTTTCTGCTGTATCGCAAGGCCATCGGTCATTCCAATCTTTTTGATACCTCCATTATTTTCGATACTTCCCAAAAAGTCCTCGATCCAGTGGGGCGACCT
>JAUVLX010000361.1 GCA_030600525.1 Desulfobulbus sp.
GACCGTCGAGTATGCTATATTGCAATGACATCCCATCGGCATCAAGCTGCTCCAGGCGTTCTCGCAAAAGAGCACCGTCTGGCAGGGTCAGGGTGCGAACGGTGCCTACGCCTTCACCATCAACCTTGCTTTCCACTGCAGCTGCAACGTATTTTGGGAGCGCATTAAAATCACTGATAACAGCCCAGACATCAGCGGCTGGCGCATTAATTTGAGTTTTCATGGAAATGGAAATCATTGTATTCTCCTGGTACGTAGTTACACAGATTTGTCAAAAGCAATCCTCTATGCTCATTTTTGAGATTGCAAAAAGAAAAAACGTTGATGTCTGATATTTTACAGATTAGCGCCTATAAAGCAACCTGTTTTCTACGAAGAGGTTTTGATTTCTATAGGTTGGGGGAGGGAAGCGGTCAGGAGCTTTTAATAGAGCCGTTGGAATGCTGAGGCCTTGAACACCGCGATTATCTCACATCCTGGACGGATATCTAGCTCTTCTAATGACTGGGGGACGATCTCCGCTATCAGGGTGTTACCGTTACAGTCGAGTTCAACTCCTGCCAGCCAATCTGTCTGGTAGGTTTTGCGGACTACGCAGGGCAGCATATTGCGGGCACTTGCAGCTTCCGGATGTTTTTTAAAGAGCAGGATGTCTCTACTGCTGAGTGCAAATCGGCCAGGCCCCTGGTCATTGGTTTTCACAAGCATCAGAGATACCTTTCCCCACTGATAGCGCAGGAGCCTGCCTAGGTCTTGGGGAGCATTAAGATGGAGTAGGTTGATGTAGCCCGGCCCACCGCTCCCAACACCTGTCCTTGCCAGTTCTTCTGTTGCCATGTGGTCTTTTATACGACCGTTATCCATGACGAGGACCTCTTGTGTCATCATCCGCATTTCTTGTAGGCTGTGACTGATAAAGAGGATGGGGATGGAAAACTCTTTAAATACCGCCTGCAAATGGGGGATGATCTGGTATTTCAGGGTTCCATCCAGACCGGACATGGGTTCATCCAGCAGGATAAGGTGGGGGCAGGCAAGAATTGTTCTGCCAAGAGCTATTCGCTGGCGCTCGCCGCCTGAGAGATTGCTGACATTACGGCCAAGTAGATGTTTGATCTGGAGAGCATCAATGAGCAGGTTCGGCTCAATGTTTCTTTGTTCTTGAGGCACTCTGTTCATGCCGTAGAACAGATTTTTTTTGACACTCATATGAGGGAAGAGGCGGGCGTGTTGAAAAACGACACCTACACGTCGTTTTTCTGGGGCAAGGTTGATCCCTTTTTCTTTGTTAAAAAGTGTCTTTCCATTGAGCCTGATGACTCCTCTGTCAGGGGTAAGGAGTCCGGCAAGCATGTGCATCAGTGATGTCTTGCCACTTCCAGAAGGGCCGAAAACCCCACATTCTTCAGACTGTAGTGTAAAGGCAAATTTGCATAAAAAGTCGCCATGTTTTTTTTCTATATCCACTTCCAGATACATGCTAATTCCTTACCAGGGTCCGGTTTGCAGCCTCACCGATCAGCAGTACCACAAATGACAGGAGGATGGATACCAGGCAAAGAGAGAGGGCCATTCGGTCGCCACCTGGAGTGCTGGTATATTGATAGATGGCCAGAGGAATGGTCTGGGTAACGCCGGGCATGTTTCCTGCCAGCACGATGGTCGCACCAAATTCACCCAGGCTTCTGGCAAACATGAGCGTGGTTCCTGCCAAGATGGCCCGGCTGCAGAGAGGGATGGTGATGGTAAAAAGAGTATCCCACCAATGCGCTCCCAGGGTTCTCGATGCCTGTATATATTGTTTGTCGATGTTTTCAAGGCCGATGCGGATGGAGCGGACTAACAGCGGAAAGCCAACCACTGCCGAGGCAATGACGGCACCGCGCAGGGTAAATATTATACGGATATCAAACAGTGCTAGCGCTTTGCCCAGCCAGCCGTTGCGGCCCAAGAGCAGCAACAGCAGGTAGCCGGTTACAACAGGCGGGAGGACAAGCGGCAGATTGATGATCCCTTCCAGGACTGCCTTGCCGCGTATGTTTGATAGTGCCAGCATGTAGGCGGCACCAAAGCCAGCCGGCAGGGCGATGATTGTTGCCGTGACCGCCACCTGTACCGATAATTTAATTGCCAGAAGATCGTCAGGGGTAAGAGAAAACATGCTCTTTTTGCCTTGTTTTGGGGACGGTTATTGAGCTGGTTCGAATCCATATTTGGTCAAAATTTTCTTAGCTTCTGGGGTGTCCATGTACTGGTAAAAAGCCCTGGCTATTTCATTGGTCGCTCCGGACACCGTCAATGCCATCGGGTAGGCAACCCGGTCATAGAGTTCCTGCGGTACCACAAAGAGTACTTGTGCTTTGGTTGCAAGCAGCGCATCTGTTGAATATACAAATGCACCGTCTACCTCGCCGCGGTCTGCATACATAAGTGCCTGGCGAACATCCTTGGCCATAATAAGTTTCTTTTTTTCTGCAAGCTCTGCATAAATACCCACGTTTTCCATTGCTTGTTTGGCGTACTGACCTGCCGGGACGCTGCCTGGGCTGCCTAAAGCAATGCGTTGTAGATCCAGCAGGCTTTTTAGAGAGGACGCAGCAATCTGTTTTTCACCAATAAAGACCAGTTTGTTATAGGCAAATACATGATTTGATTCTGGAGTAATTATTTTGTTTCCAACAAGATATTTCATCCACTTCGGGTTGGCAGAAACATAAAAATCTGCAGGTGCTCCCTGCTCAATCTGTTTTGCCAGGCTCCCAGAAGAAGCAAAGTTGGGCTGGAGCTGGGCTTTGGGATGTGCTGTCGAAAATACACTGATTATTTCTTTAAAGGCATCTGTCATGCTTGCAGCAACAGAGAGATGCACCGTTTGGGCGTGGACCGTAACAATAGAAAAAAATTGAACGAGTATAATAGTAAGTAATATTTTCATCTGGAATTCCTCAGGAGCTGTCCGTTAATAAGTTGGACAATATCTCGCTCATATTTAGGTTAGATTTGGGTGATCTAATTGAACAAAGCCGCAGGCGTAGTTGTGCTACGTTGAGGACTTTGTGATT